>NZ_DFOZ01000028.1:0-17488 GCF_002377005.1 Limnobacter sp. UBA3528
GTCCAGTTTCGACCAGAATACGCACCTTGCTGATTAAAACCTGAAACATTACTCGGTCAATATAGAAAAATTGACCACCCCACCCAAAGCTTGCCAGGCCATGCTCAAATCAATTTGCGAGAAACTGGCCAACAGCCGGTTCGGCATTGCAGCCATGTGCCTGCTAACCTACCTGGGAGGGTTCATTTTCCCCGTACCCAGCGACATCATGTTGCCGCCCATGATCATAGGTCGCCCCGACCGCTGGAAGCACCTCATGGTCGCCTGTGTGCTGTGCTCGGTTGCAGGTGCGTGCTCAGCCTATTTGCTGGGGTTTGCCTTTGCCGGCGAATTAGCCGCATGGGCACAGTCAGTAAACCTGGAAGAAGTAAACCAGGCCACTACACTGATGGCCAAATATGGCCCGCCTGTATTATTCATCGCGGCATTTGCACCGATTCCGTTTAAAACGCTGGCACTTGCCGCAGGCGCGGGCGCAATGCCCATGGCCATGTTCCTGCCCGCTGTAGTGCTTGGCCGGACCATTCGGTTCTATTTGATTTCAAAGGTGACTCTTCAGGGGTTGAAATGGATAGCGCGCTAATTAGCTACCAAAATTCAATACAGCCTGTCCAATAACATCGATCTTCAATTCGAAAGACTCGATCGAATGGTCAACGGTGTAGTTACTCAGTGCCTCAAACACACGATCCGCAGCCTCTTTATCACCTTTGAATACGGTGATATGGGGATTGAAGCCGAACTGATAAATCGGAAAATCTGGTTTCCACCACACCTTTCTCAGCGCTTCGCCTTGAACGGACAAATAAACCACGTGGCAATCGGGCAATTCAAAGCGTCCTACCCCAGACAGTCGCAGATTCGGTTGATTGGCAAGCCTCTGCAATATTCGCTTGGACCTGTAAGAGGATACGGGTGTTTTGTAGGGTCCACGTATCGTAACGTGAGGGCTTGATGGTACTTTCCCAACGCGATCAAAGCGCGAATGAAGGTCTACAAAAAGATCCTGGATCTTTTTGTCCTTCACCTCAAGCGTAAGAACTTGCTGAGCATTTGTCATATTAAATTACAAGGTACTGTCGATATTCAGATGAAACATTCGGGTGATTCAAGGCAGTGAACAGAAAACTGGATATATTTCTAGCCTTGCCATTCAACGTGTTTTTAGTGGGTTCGTCGAGTTGATCAAAGTCCTGACACTCCTTAGTGTGCAAGAAAAACTCGTAATCGTCCAAGAAAGATTTGAACTGGTCGCTGAAAGTTGCGTCGTTCAACATATCCAGACCTCCCGCCAACCTCTCTAGTGGCGTTTTGTCTGTCAAATCCAGCAACCACTCATTGGTTACATCAGATTGCAGCACCATGGGCAACACCGTGCTGAACACGGTAAGCATACGGCTAAACTTCAAATTGAAATTCCGCTTCTTCCAGGAAGGTGTAGGTTTTGATCGAGCGTTCTCATAATTCAAACACAAAGTTCGCCAAAATCTGAGCAAGTCGTTCATTAAAAACAAAGGCTTAAATTCATTTCCAGCGTCTCTGTCGCGAAAATAGAATTTGAGAATTTCCGCTTTGTGTTTGCGATACAACTGTGGATCAGTTAACGGTTTGCTCTCCAGCAACATGAGCATTCGTACCGTGAACCAATTCACACCGTCATCTCTGGCGGACCCAACATAAGACTCATGTTGAGAAATATTGAATATCTTCAAAAATTCGCCATCATTACTGGGCTGTTCGTAACCAAGCTTTTTATAAATACCAAGTATGGAAGCCAAACATTTGATGTTATCCAAGTGAGAAATTGCGATTTTCGCACTCGATGTGAGGAAGAGATCAAGGTCTGATTTTTCGCCAGAGTCATGGCGCCCCAGTGAACCGGCAACAAAAACACAGGTCTTGGAAGGACAATCAAACTGCCCTCCCTTGCCAAAACCCCGCTTCAATTGTCGAATTTTATCAATCGACAGAGCATGCCTTCGCTTCATGCCGGCATGCTGTGCGAGCGCCGCTGAATACATATTTTTCGTCATCACCGATCCCGCTATCTCAAATGATTCAAAGATAACGGCGACACGTTGGACAAACAAAAAAATGCCTCGGGTGACTAACCCGAGGCATTTTTCAACCAATGTGGTAGGGCCACCCGGATTTGAACCGGGGACCAAAGGATTATGAGTCCTCTGCTCTAACCGCTGAGCTATAGCCCCACTTTACCTTTCAAAAGCTTTATTCGCCTTCCAGGAAGCTTTTCAGCTTGTCTGAACGGCTGGGGTGACGCAGCTTGCGAAGAGCCTTGGCCTCAATTTGACGAATCCGCTCGCGGGTTACATCAAACTGCTTGCCCACTTCTTCCAGCGTGTGGTCGGTGCTCATTTCGATACCGAAACGCATGCGCAGTACCTTGGCTTCGCGTGGGGTCAGTGAATCCAGCACATCTTTGGTCACAAAGCGCAGGCTGCTGTATTGCGCTGCATCTTGTGGGGCCAAGGTGTGGTTGTCTTCAATAAAATCGCCCAAGTGTGAATCGTCGTCATCACCGATCGGTGTTTCCATCGAAATCGGCTCTTTCGCGATTTTCAAAATTTTGCGAATTTTCTCTTCGGGCATTTCCATGCGCTCGGCCAGCGTAGCTGGGTCGGGCTCAATACCGGTTTCCTGCAAAATTTGGCGGCTGATACGATTCATCTTGTTGATGGTTTCGATCATGTGCACCGGAATACGAATGGTGCGTGCCTGGTCAGCAATGGAACGGGTAATCGCCTGGCGAATCCACCAAGTGGCGTACGTTGAAAACTTGTAGCCACGGCGATATTCAAACTTGTCCACCGCTTTCATCAAGCCCACGTTGCCCTCCTGAATCAAATCCAGGAATTGCAAACCGCGGTTGGTGTACTTCTTGGCAATCGAAATCACCAAACGCAAGTTGGCCTCGATCATTTCGCGCTTGGCCAAACGGGCACGGTTTTCACCGGAAACCATTTGCTTGTTGATTGCGCGCAAGTCGTTCAAGGGCAGCGACACAGTGTCTTGAATGGCAACCAACTTCTGTTGCAATTCATTGATGGCCGGCACATTGCGTGCCCAGGTTTCAGCCCAAGCCGCGTTCGATGCGCTGAATGTATCAACCCATGCAGCTTCCACTTCATGGCCACGGAACTTGTCAAGAAACTGCTCGCGGGGCACGCCCACACGGTTCACCGCGATGTCGTAAATTTCGCGCTCAATTTTGCGAACACTGTCCACTTGCTCACGCAAAATGCTGCACAGGCGTTCAACCTGCTTGGCAGTGAAGCGAATTTTCATGAACTGCTCTGCAATCGCTTCCTTGGCCTTTTTGTAAGCTGGCGTGTTGTAACCACCGTCGGCGCGAACTTTCTTCAACTTCGCAAACTGTTTTTCAATTTCAGCAAAAACGGCCAAGGAATTCTTCTTCAACTCTTCCAACTGACGAGCTGACATGCCAGAGGTTGTACCACCGTCATTGCCCTCTTCCTCGTCTTCATTGTCGTCATCGTCGTTGGTTTCTTCAGGCGCAGCCGCTTCAACCATTTCTTCGGTGATGGAATCATCGATGATCCCGTCCACCACTTCATCAACAGTCGACAAACCTTCAGCAATGCGCTGACCCAGACCAACTACGTCTTCAACGATGGCCGGGCAGGCGGAAATGGCTTGCACCATGTCTTTCAGGCCTGCCTCAATTCGCTTGGCGATTTCAATTTCGCCTTCACGGGTCAGCAGTTCAACCGTGCCCATTTCACGCATATACATGCGCACGGGGTCTGTGGTGCGGCCAAATTCAGAATCAACGTTGCTTAACGCGGCTTCAGCTTCCTCTTCTGCGTCTTCGGCAGAGGTGCCAACCGGTGCGTTGTCGTTCATCAGCAAGGCTTCAGCGTCAGGGGCCTGTTCGTAAACAGTAATACCCATGTCGTGGAAGGTGCTGACCATGGCCTCGATCACTTCGCCATCAGTAACATCGTCTGGCAAGTGGTCGTTGATTTCAGCAAATGTCAGGTAGCCGCGCTCTTTACCCATTTTGATCAGGGTTTTAAGCTGGTTGCGGCGCAATTCGAGTTCTTCAACTGTCGCGTTGGCGGAGCTGAGGTAAGCCGAATTGATCAAGGCCTTGTCTTTGGCCTTGGAACCGCGACCACGCTTGGGCATGATCACCAGGTCGGCTTTCTTGGCGTCCGAATCATCATCTTCTGGCACATCGTCAGAATCGAGCGATGCATCGGCACCGGAATCGATATCGTCATCGTCCTCTTCCTCGGCCTTGGGCTTGCCGGCTTTGGGCGGGCGTCCACGGCCTTTGGGAGCTTCAGCGGCTTGCGCAGGCGCAGCTTGCTCAGCCACCTTGGGCTTGCGGCCACGCTTTTTCGGCTGTGCTTCCTCAACGGCCACGGGCTCCGCCACCTTGGCGGGCTTGCTTGCTGTTTTCACGCTCACCTTTGCGATGGGCTCGGCAGCGGCTTCTGCAGCTTTGGGCTTGCGCCCGCGCTTCGGCTTGTCTTCGGCCACAACAGGTGCGGGTACGGGCGCAGCGGCTTTCTTGCTCACAGGCTTTTCAGCAACAGGTGCTGTTTTCTTGGATTCTGTCTTCTTAACCACGGTGTTTACTTTCGCTTCTTTTACAGTTGCCTTTTGAGGAGAAACCTTCTTCCCTGCCATTGACGACGCTCCCTTGCGTTTGGATGCCTTAGTGGAGGATTCCTTCTCCGGCTTTTGGCCACCAGGAATCTGTGTGTGTGTATCGGTTTGCTGAGAACTCACGGCTTGTGACTTCGCAGACTTGGTTTTGTGGCCGGATTTGGCTTTCTGTTCCTGTGTTTTTGAAAAAATGTTGAGTATTTTGAACATTCATTCCCTGAACAACTCAATGACAGCCACTCAGTGCGCAAATACGCACTACAAAAAGATGCAAAAGCTGCACCGTAACCCTTAATTATAACTGATTAACTCGCTTTTGTTTTAATTCTTGGAAGCGTTGCATGCACTCGTGATACCAACGCAACTGCTCCCCTTGAGTTGGCATCTCGGCGGTTAGCCGCTCCAGCTCGGCTTTAAACCATAGCTCGCTACATTGATACACGCCAGAACGCAACTCGGTTTCAAAATCGAGGGAATCATCCAAACCACGCGCTTCTTTTAGAACCGAGTTAACCCAATTTTGATGCACTTCGTCGTTGAAGGCATGCTGAAGCCGCGCTTCAAGCAAGTTGGGGTCATTTCTGACTTTTTCAAGCAAATGAACAAAACTGTGCACTTCCGCAGCCGGGTTTTGCTCACGCTCATACAACTCGAGCAATGAATTACACAGCTGAACATGCTGCGGAGCACGAATCACACGCGCAGCCAGGCTTAACAAAGGCGATTTTGCCGTTGGCCTGGGCCCCCAGTTGTTTTGCAGAGGCTCATCGTTAAACTTTCCAAACCGCTTGCCAAACTTTTTCTCCGGGAACTGCCCTTGCTGCCCCTTGTTTTTCGGTGAAAAGTAGTCGCCCCCACTCTCGCGGCTTTTCAAACCCAGATGCCGGCTAAGCTCCATGGGTGTCGCGCCCAGCAAATTGGCCAAGGCACGCAACAGCGAAGACCGATAAACCGTGGGCTGCATCTGCACAATCAAAGGTTTCAAGAATGAAATGGCAGCCGCGCTGCCCTCAATTTGTTGCAGTGGGTAATTGCGTTCCAGGTAGCGCGCCAAGAATTCTGACAAGGAGGCGGCTTGCGCCACCATGGCCTCAAAACCATCTGGCCCCTCAGTTCGAATAAAAGAGTCGGGGTCGTGCTCGGCTGGCAGAAAAATGAAATCCGCCCGCTTGTTCTCGCTGACGTGCGGCAAACAAGCCTGCAAGGCTCGCCAGGCCGCCTTTTGACCCGCCCCGTCACCATCAAACGCAAAAACAAGCCGATCGGTTTGTTTGAACAACTTCAACACATGGTCAGGCGTTACAGCCGTACCCAAGGTGGCCACTGCATTCTCGAAACCCCATTGCGCCAAAGCCACCACATCCATATAACCTTCGGTGACCAAGGCATAACCCATTTTGTGAATCGCCTGGCGCGCCTCGAACAGGCCATACACCTCGTGCCCTTTTGAAAACACGGGTGTTTCAGGGCTATTCAGGTACTTGGGTTTTTCGTCACCCAACACGCGCCCCCCAAACCCGATTACTTGCCCTTTGGCATTTCGGATCGGGAACATGATGCGACCGCGAAAAGCGTCGTACCGGCGGTTGCTGTCGCTAATTTTCGTAAGCCCGGCCAAATCAAGCTGGGTATTGCTAGCGTAATTTTCAATGACGCTTTCCAAGTTTTGGTAGGCATCGGGCGCGTAACCCATGCCGTAGCGGGCAGCCACCTGCCCCGTCAATCCGCGATTCTTCAGGTAATCAATGGCAACCGGGCTTTTTTTTAGCTGCGCCTTGTAATAGTTGGCGGCACGTGTCAACAACTCAACCAGTTCTTCACGCTCAGAACGCACCTCAGCCGGCACATCCATGCCTTTTTCGTAGGGCACATCAATGCCCAAATTACCGGCCAGGTTTTCAACGGCCTCTGGAAAAGTAAGCCCAAGGTGCTCCATGACAAACCCCACCGCATTGCCATGTGCACCGCAGCCAAAGCAGTGATAAAACTGTTTGGACGGGCTGACCGTGAATGACGGGGATTTCTCGTTGTGAAACGGGCACAAGCCCTGCAGGTTTGCTCCGGCCGCCTTTAATTGAACATAGCGCCCCACCACATCGGCAATGTCGAGGCGGTAAAGCAAATCGTCAATAAAGCTTTGAGGAATCATGCAGTTTGGGTGAATTCACGCACAGAAAAATCAGAGCCAGGGGCTCGACTTCTAGAATAACAAACCCAAAGGGGAGGAAACGAGCAGTCTGCTTGCGAGACGCTTGCTTATTTGGACAATGCCGCTTTGACCAGACCAGATACCTTGCTCATGTCGGCCTTGCCGGCCAGCTTGGCTTTGACTGCACCCATGACCTTGCCCATGTCTTGAGGGCCTGTGGCACCCACAGCCTGAACAATGGCCTGAATTTCGGCCACAACTTCCGCTTCGGACAATTGTGCGGGAAGGTAAGACGCCAAAACGGCAGCCTCGGCCTTTTCAGCCTCAGCCGACTCTGGCCGACCACCCTGCTCAAACTGGATGGCGGCTTCGTTTCGTTGCTTGATTTGCTTTTCGATGATGGCGAGAACCGCCGTATCGTCGAGCTCGACGCGTTCGTCGACCTCTTTTTGTTTGATTGCCGCCGAGAGCATTCGAAGCGTTGCGAGTTTTACTTGCTCGCGGGCCTTCATGGCCAGCTTGATGTCTTCAAGAATTTGCGCTTTCAGTGACATACCAAACGAATCAATACATTTTCTTGGGCAACATTTGGCTGCGCAGGCGCTTGTAGTGACGCTTTACGGCAGCAGCCTTCAGGCGCTTGCGCTCAGCTGTTGGCTTTTCGTAGAACTCGCGTGAACGCAGTTCAGTCAGCAAACCTGTTTTTTCGATAGTGCGCTTGAAGCGACGCAGGGCAACTTCAAATGGCTCGTTTTCTTTAACGCGAACGTTTGGCATATGGCTCCAATCGGGTGTTCGTAAGTTGTTTTTTAGTTTCCAACCCATTGATTTTACACAAGGTTTTGTGCAAAACCCAATGCGTTAGAGCAAAGAGTTACCGCCAAGAATCTGGCAAAGACCGAGATAGTACCATGTGAAAGCCGGCTTTCTCAAGGGTTTTCAACTATTTTTGGTCCAATATTGCATGGGCTGCGGTGTAGCCACTGGCCCAAGCCCATTGGAAGTTATAGCCACCCAGCCAGCCAGTGACATCAACCACCTCGCCAATAAAGTACAGACCTGGAATTTTGCGCGATTCGAGTGTTTTGGGCTGCAAATCAGCAGTGCTGACCCCACCGCGCATCACCTCCGCTTTTTTATAGCCCTCTGTGCCACTGGGCACCAACTGCCACGCGGCAATTAACTGCGCCAAGGGCCCCAGTTGCTTTTTTCCCAACTCCGCCACTTTGCGCCCTGCAATGGCCTGCAATTCCGGTTTCTTCAACCAGGCTTGCACCAAACGCTTGGGCCAGTGCGGCACTTGCGCAGCAAACCAGTTCTCGGCATTGGCTTTTGCGCCCAGCGTGGCTTGCAGCAAATCGGTTTGTAGCGCCGCTGCGTCTGTTTCCTTACCAGCCAGGTTCAGGGTAACTGGCTGGCCGGGGTTCCAGTAAGTCGAGGCCTGCAATACCGCAGGGCCACTCAAGCCGCGATGGGTGAACAACAGGTCTTCGTCAAACCAGGGGGCATTGGAATCACTGCCACGGCTAAGTACCGGCAAGGCCACGCCGGCCAGTTCTACAAAAGGCTCCCACAGACTGGAATCAAAAGTAAGCGGCACCAAGGCGGGGCGCTGATCGACCAATGCATGGCCAAATTGCTTGGCCAATTTCAGGCCAAAATCGGTGGCGCCTATTTTGGGCACTGGCAAACCACCCGTGGCTACAACTACATTGCGGGCCTGCAAAGGGCCAGCCGTGGTGCTTAGCTTGAACTGGCTGCCATCGTGTTCAACCGTGTTCACACTGTGGGGGCGAAACCACTTCACTTTGCCCGCGTTGCATTCGGCAGCCAGCATGTCGATGATGTCATCGCTTTTGCGATCGCAAAACAGCTGGCCTTTGTGCTTTTCATGGAAAGGGATGTTGTATTGCTTCACCAGTGCGATGAAATTGGCCGGGGTGTAGCGCCCCAAGGCAGAGCGCGCAAACCTGGGGTTTTCAGAAATGAAATTGTCTTCGGACACCTTCACATTCGTGAAATTGCAACGGCCACCGCCACTGATCCGGATTTTTTCAGCCAGTTTTTCGCTGTGGTCAAGCAATGCAACACGCAAACCGCCCTGCCCGGCCTGCGCAGCGCACATCAAGCCTGCAGCACCGGCGCCAATCACAATGACATCAAATTGCTGCATGACTTGTTGCTTGGTTTGGTGCTTGCTCAGGTGCTTGATTTACGGCTTCGATTGCGTCCAGTTGCCGCGCAAAACCGTGCGGCATTTCCTGCGGGTTGTTCAGCCACATTTCAATGAGACGTGCGGTTGATTCCGCATCAATGTCCGGGTGAGGATCGGGCTGCTCGGTAAACAGGTTCTCGGGTTCGGAAATACACCAAGTGCGGCCAGCTTTTACGCCATCCATACGCGGGCTGCGATAAGGGGCAGCCACTGGCTCGCCTTCATGGCCGCGCAACACCAGCGCCGTGTGGCCGGTGGCGCACAACACTTCACGCTGCAAATTCCAGAATTCCGGGTGGGTGTAGCTGGTCACCAGCAATGCGTTGGTGAATGCACTGGGCACCATCAACTTGACCAAGGTGTGCGTGCAACTGCGAACGCCCAGCACTTTCCGGGTTTGCAACAAGGCTTCAATGCGCGGGTAAATTTGCGCCATGGGCATGTACACAGGGGCGGTGTGGGGCATGTCCACTGCATTCCAGTTCAAATGGGCAAACACTTCTGCACTGGTCACGCGCCCGGTGAAATCGCTTTGCAAACCATGCACCAACACCGGGTAACCACGCTGCGCCAAGAGCCCTGCCAGCAAGGGGGTGAAGTTGGGCTTGCGTCGCGCCCCGTTGTAGCTGGGGATCACAATAACGGGTTTGTTTTCCGACCTGGATTGGGCATTGAGCGCCTGCAGGGTATGAAAATGCGGCGAATGGCTTTCATCAGGCCAGTGCTCGGCAATGGCTTGCAAAAAACCAATCAGCTCGTCGTGGCTTTCGCCTTTGACCCGCAATGCGATAAGTACTGCGCCCAGTTCAAAGTCCGACACCTCGCCGCGCAAAATGGCTGAAAACAGGGTTTTCGCTTGCTCGCGAGGCAGGCCACGCGCGCCATCTTTCCCGCGACCAATTTCTTTGATGAAGGGGGAGCAAGAAAACTTGTCGGCTTGAGCAGAATTGGACATGGGGTCTTAGAGAATGCTTAAGACGCTATTGTAGCAAGGCTGGCCTGTGTGCGAATCAGTTTACGGATTTCAGGTACGCACGACCCACATTGCGTGCCGCATTTCAGCGTGCCTTGCAAACCAGCGAGAACTTCGTTTTCGCTGGCATTCGGATTTTTTGCACAGGCAATTGCCATGTTCGCCTGAATGGATTGTTCAGAAACACCCACACAGTTGCACACCATGCGCACCGATTCGGTTTGCACACCAGGTGGCTGGCTTGCGGGTGCCAGCAAAAAGCTGCGCAAGGGCATGACATCGAGTTGCTGATCGAAATAATTTCTCAACCAGCCTTCGGATTCAATATTGCCCGCGAGAAACACTTTGTTCAACGTCGCAGTTTGACTCTGTTGCGTGGTTTGAACTGTCACACCGATGCGTCGGCGGGCATCGGTTTTCGGGTCGGAATACACCATGACGTCGCTGCCCTCGCATTCAAACAGGGCTTGCAGGCGGTCAATTACTTCCCTGGCCGGTGCTTGCGCACTGGCGGCACGAAACAGCACGCCGGTTTGTTCACGGCCAACCGGCACACACACAGCTGCGTCAAATTCAGCGTACAGCGCCCGGGCTTTTTGCCACAGGCTGAGCCAATGTTCACTGTAAACAAACACCACCACCTGCCAGGGCAAATGCACGCGCTGAATATTCACGGCTGAATGCTTCAGTTCCGGTTGCTTGGAATAAGGGTCGAACGCTTCAATGGTGAGGGCATTGACCCCACCCACGCCCGATTTTCCACCGAAAAATTCTGGCCCCCAGTGCATGGGCAACACAGCCTGATTGCGTGCAACTGATTCATCTTCTTTTGCACGCAAGGTGATGGTGGCACGGCGAGATTTCACCGACACCCAGCTGGAGGGCTTTAAGTTGAGGCGCTTGAAATCAGCCGGATGCAATGCAATGACAGGTTCGGCTTCATGCGAGAAAAATTCAGCCAAAGTGCCAGTGCGGCTTGCACCATGCCACTGGTCGCGCAAGCGCCCCGTGTTCAAGCGCCAGGGGAAGCGCGCGTCTGCTTCTTCGGCCACAGGTTCATAACTGGCAAAAACAAATTTGGCTTTGCCAGTGGCTGTGGGGTAAACACCGTCTTCGTAAAGGCGGGCTTTGCCGTGTGTTGCACCCTCGGGCATGGGCCAATGTTGCGGGCCCTCAGTGTCAAGCGTTGCGTAGCTTAAACCGGTAATGTCCAAATCACGGCCACGCGTTGTTTCGCGGTGCTCGTTGAAAATTTCTTCGGTATTGGCGTACGGCATGAAAGCGTTGGCCGTGTTGTCAAGGCGTGGGCTTTGCACGCCCAGCTTTTGCAATTCCACTTCAAGCCGCTGTGCAAAATCCACCACAATTTGCCAATCGTTTTTTGAATCGGCATAGGCGGGTATTGCTGGCCGTACGCGGCTGATTCGCCTTTCACTATTGGTGACGGTGCCTTCTTTTTCGCCCCAAGTGGTTGCAGGCAACAGCACGTCGGCATACTGCACGGTGGCAGGTGTCAGGTAAGCGTCTTGCACCACCACCAGCTCGGCATTTTGCAAGGCACGCGCTACTTTTTGCGAATTGGGCAATGAGTGCGCAGGGTTGGTGCAAGCCACCCACACCGCCTTGATTTTGCCCTGCTCCAATTGATCAAACATTTCAACTGCACTGGCGCCGGGCGTGGCACTAATTTGCTTCACCCCCCAAAATGCCGCCACTTCTGCCACGTGTGCCGGGTTGTTCAACTCCCGGTGTGCGGGCAGCAAGGTGGACAATCCACCCACTTCCCTGCCGCCCATGGCATTGGGTTGCCCGGTGAGGGAAAACGGACCAGAACCTTCTTTGCCAATTTGACCAGTGGCCAAATGCAGGGCAATCAGCGAGGTGTTTTTATCGGTTCCCGTGGTGGCCTGGTTCAACCCTTGGCAATACAGGGAGAGTGTCCTGTTGCTTTGGGCGAACCAGGTGGCAGCCAATACAATGTCTGCCTCGGGAACTCCACACACGCTGGAAGCGAGTTTTGGCGTGTAATCGGCCAGGCCTTTGGCGACAGCCTCGAAGCCTTCGGTGTGTTTGTTGATGTAAGCCATGTCCAGCCAGCCGTTTTGCATCATCACATGCAGCATGGCATTAAACAGCATCACGTCGGTGCCGGGCTGAATTTTCAAATGCAAATCAGCCATCAGCGCGGTGTCGGTGGCACGGGGGTCAACCACAATCAGTTTGTGACCAGGCTTGGCAGCACGCGCGGCTTCAAGCCTGCGATAGGCAATCGGGTGCGCATAGGCCATGTTGGAACCGGCGATGAACACACAATCAGCCAAGGCCAGGTCATCGTAATTGCAAGGCGGCGCGTCGGCACCCAAGGTGCGTTTATAACCGCTCACAGCACTGCTCATGCACAGGCGTGAATTGGTGTCGATGTTGTTGGTGCCAATCAAACCCTTGGCCAGTTTGTTGAACACGTAATAGTCTTCGGTCAGCAGTTGGCCGCTGATGTAAAACCCAACACTGTCGGGGCCGTACGTGGCAATCAACCGCGCAAATTCACGGGCGGTGAAATCAAGTGCGGTGCTCCAATCGGTGGCAGCCACTTGCTGGTCACGCTGAATGCGCAACAAAGGTTGGCTGGCACGCACTTGCCCATACACATTTGCAGCCGCCGTTTCAGCCAGCTTGCTGCCTTTGCTGCACAGCTTGCCCAGGTTGGCAGGGTGTGTTTCGTCGCCTTTCACATCAATAATTTTTCCCGCTTGCGTACGCACCACCACACCACAACCCACGCCACAATAAGGGCAGGTTGTTTTGGTGGTTTTAATGGTTTGCAGCAATTCGGTCATGGTGATTTAAATGCCGTGGTTTTTCACTTCGCTGGCTTTCAAGTGCACACGGCCATCCACCACCTGCACGGTGAACTTGGCAGTGCAACCTTCATCGGGTTCACGTGCACAACCATCGGCCAGGCCAATTTGCCAGTTGTGCAGGGGGCAAGTTACGGTGGTGCCATGAACGATGCCCTGGCTTAACGGGCCTTTTTTGTGTGGACATTCATCCAGCAGCGCAAACACCTGTTCTTCGCTGTTGCGAAAAATTGCGATGTCTTGCCCGGTAGGGCGGCGCACAATGCGTGACCCCAAGACCGGGATGTCTTCCACTGCGCATATGTCGATCCATTCCATTTGAATTTCCTTCTGTTCCTTAAGTAGTGATGCCGACATTAGACCACCTCCGCCAGTTTGATTGGAATGAACTGACGCAAATCAACCTGTGCTTCTTTGGGCTTGTGCCATGGGTCTTCCTCAATGGCCAGCGCGGCTTGCAGCTCGGCCCACAGGGCATCGCGATTGGCGACATCATCAACCACACGGGCCTTGGCGTGTTCAAGACCCACGCGCTCGAGATAATGCACTGTGCGCTCCAGGTACCAGCCTTCCTTGCGATACAGCTGCAGGAAAGCACCACTGACGGCCATCACTTCATCTGAGGTTTTGACACGGCACAGGAACTGGGCCACTTCGGTTTTAATGCCGCCGTTACCACCCACATAAATTTCCCAACCGGAATCAACACCGATCACGCCCACATCCTTGATGCCGCTTTCAGCGCAATTGCGCGGACAACCCGAGACAGCCAGTTTTACTTTGTGGGGCGCGTACATTTTGAACAAACCACGTTCAAGGTCTTTGCCCATCTGCGTGCTGTCTTGCGTGCCAAAACGGCACCATTCACTGCCCACACAGGTTTTAACGGTACGCAAACCTTTGGCATAGGCATGGCCGCTGGGCATGTCCAAATCTTTCCACACGTCTTGCAGGTCTTCTTTTTTCACGCCCAGCAAGTCGATGCGTTGGCCACCGGTGACCTTCACTGTTGGAATGTTGTACTTGTCGACCACATCGGCAATGCGACGCAATTCAGCCGCAGTGGTTTCGCCACCCCACATGCGAGGCACCACAGAATAGGTTTTGTCTTTCTGAATATTGGCGTGCGCGCGTTCATTGATAAAGCGGCTTTGTGGATCGTCCACAGCTTCGCCTGGCCAGGAACTGATGAGGTAATAATTCACCGCTGGGCGGCAGCTTGCGCAACCGTTGGGTGTGCGCCAGTTCATGGTCGCGAACACTTCTTCTTTGGTGGTTAAGTGGTGCTTGAAAATCGCATCGCGAACCACTTGGTGACCATGATCGGTACAGCCACACATGGGTTTTGTTTTGGGTGTGGCGGAATAATCGGCACCCGCAGTGCTCATCAAAATTTGCTCGCACAAACCGGTGCATGAACCGCAGCTTGCACTGGCTTTGGTGTGCTTGCGCACTTCTTCAATGGTGAACAGGCCCTTGGTTTTAATGGCCTGCACAATGGTGCCCTTGCACACGCCGTTGCAACCGCACACTTCATCCGTATCCAACATTTTGCTGGCCTGGCTTTGCCCCTCGTGGCCGGTGTCGCCAATGTTGTTCTGGCCGAACATCAGCTTCTCGCGAATCTCTTTGATGGCCTTGCCTTCACGCATCAGCTTGAAGTACCAGGATCCATCCACCGTGTCGCCGTACAGGCAGGCGCCCACCAGTTTGTCTTCCTTGATGACCAGTTTTTTGTACACGCCACCAATGGGGTCGGAAAGCAGTAGCTCTTCGCAGCCTTCGCCACCCATGAAATTGCCAGCAGAAAACAGATCTACACCGGTGACTTTGAGCTTGGTTGACGTCACAGAGCCCTCGTAACGGCCAATGCCAAACTGAGCAAGGTGGTTGGCACACACCTTGGCCTGTTCAAACAAGGGGGCCACCAAACCATAGGCAACACCACGGTGGCTGGCGCATTCGCCCACAGAATAAATTTTGGGGTCGGTAATGGTTTGCATGGTGTCGTTAACCACAACACCTCGATTGCAGTGCAAACCGCTGCTAGCGGCCAATTTGTCGTTCGGGCGAATGCCCACCGCCATTACAACCAAGTCTGCGTCGTGCACTTCACCATCGGCAAATTCAATTTTGGCAACACGCCCATCAGCCCCGGCATGTAAGGCTTTGGTGTTTTTGGCCAGCAAGAATTTCAGGCCTTTGGTTTCAAGACTTTTTTGCAGCAAACCTGCTGCGGTGGGGTCAAGTTGGCGTTCCATCAACCAGGTGGGCAAATGCACCACGCTGACATCCATGCCTTGAATGGCCAGGCCGTTGGCGGCTTCCAGGCCCAGCAAACCGCCACCGATTACGATTGCTTTTTTGTAATGCTTGGCGGCCTCCAACATGGCTTCAGTGTCGGCAATGTCGCGGTAACCGATGACGCCAGGCAAAGTTGAACCAGGCACAGGCAGAATGAATGAATTGGAGCCCGTGGCCAGCAGCAAACGATCGTACGGAGCGGTGGTGCCGTCTGCGCATTTCACCACCCGTTTTACACGGTCAATTTCAGTGACCTCTCGGCCCACGTGCAGGGTAATGTTGTTGCTGGTGTACCAGTCCCAATCATTGAGCACGATTTCTTCGAATTTCTGCTCTCCAGCCAACACCGGCGAAAGCATGATCCGATTGTAATTGGGATGCGGCTCTGCGCCAAACACGGTGATTTCATACAAGTCAGGTGCAAGCTTGATTAGCTCCTCAACCACCCGGATACCGGCCATGCCGTTACCAATTACCACCAGCTTCTGTTTTTTGACGGACATCAGCATACTATTTTTCCCAAATTACCCAAAAAAAAACGGCCCCCGGCTGCACGAAGCAGCACGGACGCCGTTGTCCAACTCCCTTGGCCACTTTCGCAACCTTGGGAGACCTGTCAATCCACCTGCAGATCGCCGCCGTTGACGACCTACGCACGTGTCAATGCAAGGGGCGTGCCAGCCAATTCAAGCGGTTTTTGCACCACAAAGAGGCTGATTCTGGCGAAATGGGGGAATATTGAACGGAAGGGCTGGCACCCAACTAGTGCAGCGCACCATTCTGTACAGAACATGGTGCTTGAAGTGAACAGGCTGCCGAATTCAGCAGGCCTGGGCTAAAATACGGCCTTGAATACGTTCTGGCTGCCCAAAGTGACCCCCGCTGCAATTGCCCCAAAAATAGTGCTAGGTTTTGAAAGTTCCTGTGACGAAACCGGCGTGGCGCTGTGCGCAACTGATGGCCGCATTTTAGGACAGGCCCTTTATTCCCAAATTGCCATGCACAAGGATTACGGTGGTGTGGTACCCGAACTGGCTTCGCGCGACCACATTCGCCGCTTGATTCCGTTGATGGACGACACTTTTGCGCAAGCAGGCATTTCAATGTCTGATGTTGATGCGATTGCAGTAACCACGGGGCCTGGCCTGCCTGGCGCCTTGATGGCGGGTTGCGCCTTCGCTTACAGCCTGGCCATGGGTTTGAACTTGCCAGTTATTCCGGTGCATCACCTCGAAGGTCATTTGCTGTCGCCCCTGCTTTCAGCCAACCCTCCCGCCTTTCCTTTCACGGCCTTGTTGGTCAGCGGCGGACACACGCAACTCATGGGCGTGGAAGGTTTGGGGCGTTATGCCTTGTTGGGTGAAACACTCGACGATGCGGCGGGTGAGGCCTTTGACAAAACAGCAAAAATGATCGGTCTGCCTTACCCTGGCGGCCCTGCCCTGTCGAAACTGGCTGAGAATGGCGACCCCGAACGCTTTAAGTTGCCCCGCCCCATGCTGCACAGCGGCGACTTCATGTTCAGTTTCTCTGGCTTGAAAACAGCAGTGCTGACCACGGCCATGAAGCTGGCGGACGTCAAGCAGCCTTCTGAAACCATGGTGATCAGCGACACCGACAAAGCCGACCTTGCGGCCAGCTTTCAAGCGGCAATTGTTGAAACCTTGGTCAAAAAGGCCCTCGCAGCCTGCCTTCAGCAAGACCACAAACGACTGGTGGTGGCTGGTGGGGTGGGAGCCAATAAATTGCTGCGAGAACAATTGGTGAAAGCAGCGCGCAAACGTGGTGTCGAGGTTTATTTCCCAGAACTTAGCCTGTGCACTGACAATGGCGCAATGATCGCGTTTGCGGGAGCCATGCAATTGGCTGAGAACCCAGCGCTGCTGGATGCTCGGGATTACGGCATGGTTACGCGACCACGGTGCGAGCTTGCAACGCGGGTTTAATTGTCAATTGGCGTGTGTGCTTGACCCACTCAGCGCGTCTATTTCACCCGCCAAGCTCGTCTTTGTCACCCACTCAGCGCGAATCCCAATCGCCTGCCAGAAAACCTGTTTATCCCTTTTTGAAGTCACACTGACTCAATCCGCTCGACAAAACTGAAGGTCGATCGGATTGTCAGCCTTCGGCCGATCGTGGCGTGTGAATTCAAACGGGCAGGTTTTCTTGAAGGCATGCCGATCGGGACACCGCTGCTGATTGGGCCAACTCGGCAGTGGGATTGCTTGGGGCGCACTTCAAGAAAACCGCCCCGTTTGAGTGGATTCGCAGCGGTCGGCTACAAGCCGACACCGAGACTCGGCCGTCTGTTTTGCCGTATATGGACGCCTCCG
>NZ_DFOZ01000007.1:0-11593 GCF_002377005.1 Limnobacter sp. UBA3528
GTTGTCGCTGATCTTGCCCATGGCGCCGTCGGCCACTTGCAACAAAGAGATACCGTCGTTGGCGTTGCGCCCAGCCACATCAAAGCCGCGAATTTGCGCTTGCATGCGCTCGGCAATGGCCAGGCCTGCTGCGTCGTCTTTGGCGCTGTTCACACGCAGTCCGGAGGACAGGCGAGCGATCGAGTTGTTCAAACCCATGCCAGAGCCTGAAAGGTTCTTCTGGGCGGTCAGTGAGGCTACGTTGGTGTTGATTCCTAGCATGATAATTCTCCAAGCAATTTGTTGATTCAAGCTGGCTGCGTCATCTTGTGCGCTGCCTTATGACCTGTTATCGATGCCAGGAAATGAAACTTTAGGCTTTCATCTGCAAATAAAAAATATTGTTTTTACGCCCTCAAGTTCGCTGACTCGCTGTCGTAATATGCCGATTTTTTCTGGAAAAGAATGCGGCCGTCACCCTCAAGTTTCCAATAAAGGTGTCCGTTATCTTCTACAGGCACTTAACAATTGGGGCCCCCACCACAAGGGGCGACACGAAGTGGGGGTCAATCGAATGGGGGGATCCCCCCAAACTGTGATTCTTCCATCCGGCCTATTGAGCGACAGTGTGTCCATGTAAGGCAGTTCCCTACATGTTGAATTCCAGCTCGGTGACTCAATGAATGGAAGTTGGATGATTCAGGTTATTGGGCTGGAAGCCGAAGATACGTATGAGGGAATTGTCGCTGCGATCAACAAAGCAGCTCACATTGAGGATGCAGTACAACAGAGATTGAATTGGAGGATGTTCAAATGAAAAGTACCCGTCTACTAGATGAAATTCGCGAAACTAACCTGTCTTATTTGCTGCTGGCTCAGCAACTGATTCGCGAAGACCGCGCCGAAGCAACCTTCCGTTTGGGCATTTCCGACGAAGTGGCTGAGTTGATTGATCAGCTGACCACCGCGCAAGTGCTGCGTATTGCCTCAAGCAATATGTTGATGTGCCGTTTCCGTTTCGACGACGAAGTGGTTTGGAATTTGCTGACCAGTCACACCAAAGACCGCAGTGTTTCCGGCATGCACGCAGCAATCATCATGTCTGGCAAGGCAGTGAACGCTGCTGCCTGATTAACGACACGGTAATTATTCAGGATGTAACAACAAAAACTCAGGCATCCAACATTGACATCAGACAGGGGTCAAAAAAATCATGGCTAAAGTTAAATCAATTATCGACGAAGCAGCACAAATTCAATTGGCCACTCAGCTGATTCGTCTGGATGCGCGTTTGCAGGTTCTCGAGTCCGAAACACAGTTGTCTCGTGAACGTTTGTTGAAGCTGTACAAAGAACTCAAACACAAGTCGCCCCCCAAAGGCATGCTGCCATTTTCAACCGACTGGTTCATGACCTGGCAGCCCAATATTCATTCCTCGCTGTTTATCAATATTTATCAAACATTGATTAAAAACACCGACATTGAAGACATTGACGCCATCATCAAAGCCTACAGAATGTATCTTGAGCAAATTACCCAGTTGGGTTTGCCCGAAGTGCTGTCGCTGACTCGCGCATGGCGCCTGGTGAAGTTTTTTGATGCAGGCATGTTGACCACCACGGAGTGCAAAGACTGCGAAGGCCGTTTTGTGGTGCACACCTATGAATTGGTGAATGAGTACGTATGCGGCCTGTGCCACATGCCCTCTCGTGCGGGTAAAACCCGTCAGTCGGCAGCAGACCGATTCTTCAACGAAGAAGCCAGTATCGAAGCTTAAGTATTCAGTTTGCAAAGCCCAGGGAGAAGGGCTTTCCGTTTACCCCCGCTGCACCAAAAGGTCCGGTTGCATCCTCCCACCCTCTGTCTCTTCCGGGTCTGCAGTGGGGGTTTCTCCTCTCTCGAATGACCAGCCATTGTTGCTGGTCATTTTTATTGAACCCCCCTCAAAAATGGCTATCACCAAGGATTGTGAAATCCTGGCCATGCCTTGAAATCACCCAGAAAAGCCACTTTATTCGGACAAAAGATTTTACAAATTCTGCCGACAATACCTATACAGAAAAACCATTCATCGACAGAGAACTTCAACCCATGTTAGTAGCAATCGGATTCGTGATCGTGATTTTCTCCGTGTTGGGCGGTTTCGCCTTCATGGGGGGGCACTTGGTAACGCTGTGGCAGCCAGTTGAAATTTTGATTATTGGTGGAGGCGCAATTGGCGCATTCATTGTCAGCAACACGCCCAGCATTTTGAAAGCGACAGGCAAGGCCTTGGGCGGTGCATTCAAACCCAGCGCCATCACCAAGGCTTTTTACATGTCCTTGATGGCCCTGATGTATGAAATCCTGACCAAGGTGCGCAAAGAAGGTTTGATGTCGATTGAAGGCGATGTCGAAGAGCCTGAGCAAAGCCCTTTGTTCCAGAAGTATCCCGAAGTCTTGGCCGATCACCACATTGTTGAATTCCTCACTGATTACCTTCGCTTGATGGTGAGTGGGAACCTGAACCCCATGGAAATTGAAAACCTGATGGATGGCGAGCTTGAAACTCACCATCAGGAAGCACACACCCCACAGTCGGCGGTGCAGCAAATGGCCGACGGTTTGCCTGCATTCGGTATCGTGGCCGCCGTGATGGGGGTTGTTCACGTGATGGGCTCTGTGGGGCAGGTGAGTAACGCCGAACTTGGCGTGATGATTGCCGCAGCGCTGGTGGGTACCTTTCTGGGCATTTTATTGGCCTACGGTTTTGTCGGCCCATTGGCCAGCATCATCAACCACAAAATTGCCGAGTCATCCAAGCCATTTGAGTGTGTGAAAACCACTTTGCTGGCAAGCCTGAATGGTTATTCACCTGCACTGGCTGTTGAGTTTGGCCGAAAGGTTCTGTATTCAACCGAGCGCCCAACTTTCATTGAGCTGGAAGAGCACGTGAAGAGCACCAAAGGCAAATAAAGGCAAACAAGCATCATGGCGAAGTCTGACGAAGAACGTCCAATCATCGTAGTCAAGAAGATCAAGAAAGGCGGCCATGGTCACCATGGCGGCGCCTGGAAAATTGCATACGCCGACTTCGTGACTGCCATGATGGCTTTTTTTCTCTTGATGTGGTTGCTGGGTTCCACCTCCGAGGGTGACCTGAAAGGCATCTCGGATTACTTCAATTCACCCTTGAAGGTGGCACTGGTTGGGGGTCCCGGTTCTGGTACCGCCACGAGTGTAATAGATGCGGGCGGCACTGATTTGTCACGCTCCGTGGGGCAAATCAAAAGCGGAAGCACCGACAAGGCCACCAACAGCAGTACCTCGAATGCAACGGCAGAAGCGCTCGAACGCGCAGAGTCCAAGCGCTTGCTTGAATTAAAGGGGGAAATAGAGGGCCTAATCGACGCATCAGATTTGATGAAACAGTTTAAAAATCAAATCATGCTCGACATCACGCCTGAAGGTTTACGAATTCAAATTGTGGATGAGCGAAATCGCCCCATGTTTGATTCAGGCAGTGCGGTGTTGAAAGATTACATGAAAGACATTTTGCGGAATTTGACCAAGTTGCTGAATCAGGTGCCCAACAAGCTGACTTTGTCAGGCCACACCGATGCAACGCCGTATGCAGCGGGCAACAAAGGTTACAGCAACTGGGAGTTGTCGGCAGACCGGGCCAACGCCAGTCGCCGTGAAATGACCCTGGCTGGTATGCCGGACAACAAAATGTTGCGTGTGGTGGGTTTGGCCTCCTCGGTGTCGCTGGATGAAAAAGACCCCTACGCAGCAGTGAACCGAAGAATTGCGATTGTAGTGATGAACAAACGCGCAGAAGAAGCAGTGCGAGCGCTGGCCAATCTGGATGAAGGGCAAGACCCCAATTTGATTGAGCTGCCACCCGTACCCAAAGTTGAAGGCTTGCCGTTTTCAAAAAACGGATCAAGTACGAATTGAAAGAAACAGACTAATTGTCAGGAGCAACATGATGCAAAACGATTATCGCTTGATGAACATGATTGACGAGAAGGCAAGGCTTGCAGGCTCCAACAAAATGGAGTTGCTGCTCTTCTCGTTGGGTTCTACCGAGGTGTTCGGTATCAACGTGTTCAAGGTCCGCGAAGTGTGCGAAACCTTGCCCATCACGCGAACCCCCAACATGCCTGCTGGCGTGGAAGGCATCATTTCATTGCGAGGCAGTATTCTGCCTGTGATCGATCTCGCGCAATGTCTGCGCATGGGCAATGGCGAAGCACGCACCAAGCTGATCATCACTGAGTTCTCTTCACACACTCAGGCCTTCCTGGTGCAAGACGTGGACCGCATCGTACGCGTGGACTGGGAGCAGGTGAAATCGCCTCAAAGTATTGGTCAGTCGCAAAGCGCCATGATCACTGCCCTGACTGAATTGCCCGATGGCAAGCTGGTGTCCATTCTGGATGTTGAGCAAATTCTGGGCGAAGTGATTGGTGAAGGCGATGTGCCCAATATGGACAGCATGCGCCCGGATCACCCATACCCCGTGTTCTTTGCAGACGATTCGAACATGGCGCGCAAGAAAATTACCGAAGTGCTCGAGAAACTTCACCTGCCTTATCAAAGTGCGATCAATGGTCGCGAGGCCTGGGAAAAATTGCGCAACATTGCCAGCCGCGCCGAGCAGGAAAACAAAGACATTCGGGATGTGGTTTCTCTCATCCTGGTGGATGCAGAAATGCCGGAAATGGACGGCTATGTGTTGACACGTCACATCAAGGAAGATGTTCGCTTCAAGGGCATTCCTGTCGTGATGCACTCTTCACTGTCGTCTGTGGCAAACAAGAAGTTGGGTCAACAAGTTGGTGTGGATGCCTATGTGGGCAAGTTCCATCCCGAAGAGTTGGCGCAGATGGTTACCTCAATGCTTCACCCAGCGTAAGGAGCAAGCATGAACCCCGAAGATTTAAAAATCCTGATTGTTGACGACTTCTCGACCATGCGTCGAATTGTTCGCAACCTGTTGAAGGAAATAGGCTACAACAACGCCGATGAAGCGGAAGACGGTGCAGTGGCCTTGGCCAAACTGAAAGCCGGCAACTTCAACTTTGTTGTCAGCGATTTGAACATGCCCAATATGAACGGCTTTGAGTTGCTGCAAAACATTCGTGCTGATGCTGAACTCAAGCATTTGCCTGTGTTGCTGGTTACCGCTGAAGCCAAGAAAGAGGACATCGTGACCGCAGCCCAAATGGGTGCAAACGGTTACATCGTCAAGCCTTTTACCAAGGCTACCCTTGAGGAAAAGCTGGGCAAGATCGTCGCGAAGATGTCTGTCTAATTACGAAGAATCAGAAATGGAGAGGTCGCAACGATGAACCCAGATAATCTGAAAAGCGGTGACAACGACGATTTGGAAGCGTTGTTTGATGAAATTGCAGAACAACGTGTTTGGGATGATGCACCTGCTGCCGCCCCGCAGGCTTCGTCTGCTGCCGCACCTGCTGCTCAAGCGCCAGTAAATTCCAGCCCGGCCGATGAAGAGCCGCATGATGTGTTTCGCCGCGTGGGTTCTCTTACCCGCAAATTGCACGATGCCTTGCGTGAACTGGGCTACGACAAAAGCGTTGAACATGCGGTGAACGCACTGCCCGATGCTCGCGCTCGCTTGAACTACATTGCTGACCTGACCGGCAAAGCCGCTGAGAAAGTACTGGCTGCTGTGGAAGCCTCGCAAAAATTGAATGACGATGTGTCTGCCCGTGCTGCCGAGCTCGACAGACAATGGGATCGCCTATACAACAACGAGATGAGTCTTGAAGAGTTCAAGTCGCATGCCCGTGAAAACCGCGAATTCATGAAAGAGATCAGCCAGTGCAGCGGTCAACTGGGTGGCCACCTCACCGACATCATGATGGCGCAAGATTTCCATGACCTGACCGGCCAGGTGGTCAACCGCATTGGCAATATGGCTCAGGGGCTTGAAGAACAACTGGTTCAGTTGTTACTCGACACCACGCCACCCGACCAGCGCAAGCAGGTTGAAGAAACGTTCCTCAATGGTCCGGCCATCAATGCCGAAGGTCGTGCCGATGTGTGCAGCAATCAAAGCCAGGTCGATGACCTGCTGGAAAGCCTCGGCTTCTAACAACACCAACAGCCGGGCTGACGTGGGAGAATACAAATGAGCGCATTCAGTGATGTCGAACTGCTACAGGACTTCTTGACCGAGGCAGGCGACTTGTTGGAGGACGTGGACAGCAAGCTGGTCGAACTGGAGCAAAGCCCGGAAGACGCCGATTTGTTGGCCACTGTTTTCCGCGGTTTCCACACCATCAAGGGTGGTGCCGGTTTTCTGGAAGCAACACACCTGGTGGAGTTGTGCCACAAAACAGAAAACCTGTTTGATCTGTTGCGTTCCAAGAAGCTTGTTCTGGATGCTGAGATGATGGACTCCATCATGGCCGCCACCGGTGAGGTACACCGCATGTTCGGTGAAATGCGCAATGGTCACCAGCCGGGTGCAGCCCCTCAAGAGTTGCTGGAAGCACTCGACGCGGCGATTGAAGGACGCACTGTGGCAACCTCCGCAGCGCCTGTTGTTCAAGCCGCGGCAGAAGCCCCAGCAACAAGCCAAGCCAAAACATTGAATGAACTCGCACAAATTTCAGAGGATGATCTGGATTGGGCCGGCTTGTATGAAGCTGTGGTGGGTGTACCACCCCGTGAGCTCGAACAGGCTGCACTAAGCACAGGCATGGCCACCGAGGCCATTGCAAGGCAGGCAGCCGCAGCAGTTCGCCCCAAGGCGCCACCACCCAAAGCAAAAGCAGCTCAGCCTGCAGCAGCCGTACAAAAAGAAAACACCATTCGCGTGGACACAGCACGTTTTGACCAAATCCTGAACCTCAGTGGTGAAATCGGTTTGACCAAAAACCGGTTGAATTGTTTGTTTCAGGCTTTTGCATCCGGCGCCAGCAATGAAGAGTTGATCAAGTCGCTCGACACGGTGGTCGGGCAGCTCGACATGCTGGTCTCTGACTTGCAATCGGCCGTGATGAAGGCGCGCATGCAGCCAGTGGGTCGTGTGTTCCAGAAGTACAGTCGCCTGGCCCGTGATGTTTCACGCCAGTTGGGTAAAGACGTTGAACTGGTGATTGAAGGTGCAGAAACCGAGGTGGACAAATCCATTCTCGAAGAGTTGAACGACCCCTTGATTCACTTGGTGCGCAATGCTGTTGACCACGGTATTGAAACCATCGCAGACCGCACAGCTTGTGGCAAGAATCCCAAAGGGATTGTGAATCTTTCTGCCCGTCAGACCGGCGATCACATCGTGATTGAAATTCAGGACGATGGTCGTGGCATGCGCCCGGAAATCATTCGTGAGAAGGCAGTTGAAAAAGGTTTGATTTCTGCCGAGGAAGCAGGGCAATTGAGCGTACAGGAAAGCCTGCAGCTGATTTTCTTGCCCGGTTTTTCAACCAAAGATCAAATTTCGGATATTTCAGGCCGCGGCGTAGGCATGGATGTGGTGAAAACCAATATTCAGCGTTTGAACGGTCGCATTGAAATTCAATCCGAGCCAGGTCATGGTTCTACCATCACCATTTTGCTGCCGCTGACATTGGCAATTTTGCCAGTGTTGATGCTGAAGCTTGAAGAGCAAATTTATTCACTGCCTTTGTCCTGTGTTCGGGAGATTATTCCGATCGAAGAAGACAAAGTGCAATACGTGGGTGGAAAACCCACCATGGTGGTTCGCGGCGAAGTAATTCCATTGCTCGACCTGGCCACTTTGATCGGTCGGGAAAGTGCACCCACTCCGAAGGTGGGCGTGCTCACGATCAGCGGCAACAAGGCCTGTATTTTGGCGGTTGATTCGCTGGTGGGGCAGGACGAAGTGATGATCAAACCACTGGATGGTGTCAAGCCCAAAGGCGTGGCGGGTGCTACCTTGTCGGGCGAAGGTTTGCTGGTGTTGGTACTTGAACTTCGTGAGTTGATTGAAGGCAAGCTGTAAGCAGAACTAAGGTGTTTTTCGGGGTTTTATAACCCGTATGGTTGACTCCTTTTGCTTCGATAATTGAATCATCGGCACAAGATGCCAATCACATTCACACACACCTGACACGCCAAGTCGGGGGCAAGGAGTTGACCTTATGAATTCACTGTACCGTTCGATTGAGAAGGGCTTTTTCTACACGCTCAGTCGAAAATTGTTTGGCAATGTGGCCGGTATTGCATCTGTTGTTTTAATCGGTTATCTGGTCATCTACAGTTGGGCCATGGGCAAGCTGGCCCCCGAACAAATGAGCGATTTCCGCCTCATTCTCAGCATTTCCCTCGGGTTTACCTTGCTGGCCTGCGCAGGTGCATTTGTCTACTTGCGCCACCTGATTGTGCGGCCTGTACATTTGCTCAGCGAGCGCATGGATCAATTGGCCAATGGTGAGGGCGATTTGTCGGTGAACCTGCCCATTGTGACTGAGGATGAACTGCGTGGCCTGGCAGAAAACTACAATGCCTTTATGGTGCGTTTGCGTGACTTGATTCACGAAATTCGTCGAATGACTGCGCAAGTCTCCATGGAGTCCGTGCGTGTCTCTGGCAGTTTGAAAGACGCCAGCCGCACAGCCGACAAGCAAGGCAACATCACTTCTGAAATTTTCCAGGCAGCGGACCAGGCGTCCCATGCCATGGAAAATGTGGCCAACAGCGCGAACTACTTGTCGCGCGCCACTGAAGAACACCTTGAAACGGTGAACTCCTCTTACCGTGAACTGCTGACTGTCGCTGACGAAATGAATTCTGCTTCAGGCAGTTTGAACAGCTTTGGCCACACTGTTGAAAAACTGGCTGAAACTGGCAAAGGCATTGAGAGCATCGTCAAGCTGATTAACGATATTTCAGATCAAACCAACTTGTTGGCCTTGAATGCCGCCATTGAGGCAGCACGCGCTGGCGAACAGGGGCGTGGCTTTGCTGTGGTGGCCGATGAAGTGCGAGGCTTGGCCGAGCGGGTCAAGTCGGCCACTGGCGAAATTCGGGGCAATATTTCGTCCATGCTTCGCTTGGTTGGTGACACTCAGCAAGAGACTCGGGAAATCAATCAAAGCATCCTGAAAGGTCAGCAAACTGTGAGTACCTCATCGGCCAAATTCTCTGGCATGGTTCACAGCTTTGAGGAAATGAGCTCGCAGATTAATGACGTGACCCAGCAGGTTCAATCGGTCAAACAGATCAATATGGATGTGTCGGGTAAAGCCTCTGAAATTCGTGAAACAGCCCAGTCGGTGATCAATCAAACCAGCGAGTCCGAGAAATCGAGTTCTGAATTGGCAGCAGCCACGGATCGAATCAAGGAGTTGGTGGCCCGATTCAAAATTGGCAAGGGCGCTTACGAGCAAATTATTGAGCAAGCCATGTTGGCACGTGAGCAATGCAAAAATATTCTGGTTCAGACGCTGGACAACGGACATGATATTTTTGATGAAGCCTACAAGCCCATACCCAATTCCAATCCCCAAAAATACAGCACACGCTACGACAAAGCGGTAGAACGTCAACTGCAGAATGCCTATGATCAGTTGGTGGCGAATGTGCCTGGGTCGGTGTTTTCTTTGTGCGTAGACCGAAAGGGCTATGCACCTACACACAACAGCAAGTATTCACGCCCCTTGACTGGCGACTTGAAAAAAGATTTGGTGGAAAGCCGTGACAAGCGCATGTTCAGTGACCCGGTTGGCTTACGTGCCGCACAAAATCTGTCGCCCTGGTTATTGCAAACCTATCGGCGCGATACAGGTGAGGTGTTGAACGATTTGTCGTTGCCCATTGAAATCAACGGGCGCCATTGGGGTGGCCTGCGCCTCGGTTTCAGTCCCGAGTTGTTGATCAAGGATTAAGTCTCTGAAGTTCAAAAAGAGGATAGGGGTCCGTTTCTCACCGCGCTTAGGCGCGGTTTTTCTTTACCCAGTCTTTCAAAGGCGCTTCGCAGGCGTTCAATACCGCAATCAGTTTTGCAGTGCTATTCTCGAAGTGCGCAATGCTTTTTACACCAGATTGCCTGCAGGTGACCTCCAGTTCTTCGGCCAAATGATTGCATTCGTCAAAACCGATTGCAGCGCTTGCCCCTTTGACATTGTGTGCAGCATCTCCCAAGGCATTCAGGTCTTGCCGGTCACAGGCTGTCTGCAACCTTCCAATGTAGCTCGGGCATTCCTTGACAAATACATCGATCAGCATGATCAACAAACTGGTGTCGTTGTCGATACGCTCAAGCGCCTCGGTGGGGTTGTAATGCATGGGGGTGGCAGGTAATTCAGAAGAATTCCATGTTACAGGTTCAAATCGGGGTTTTGAATTGCCTGTATCCTTTTCATAATAAGAACATTCCAATAGTGCAGGTGCTGCTTTGGCAGAAGAAACAGATCAGGAAAAAGACTTACCCGCGTCGGAACAGAAGATCCGTAAAGCGCGAGAAGAGGGCAATCTTCCCCGTTCCCGAGAGCTGGGCGGAGGTGTTGTGCTGCTCGCTGGTGTTGGTTTGCTTTACACCATGGGCGGCGAGCTGGTCAGTCAAAGTGAAAAGTTGATGCGCCAGGGTTTGGTTCTGGACCGCGCTCAGGCTTTTGACACCAAGCATATGGGTTTGAAATGGGTGTCCATGTTGCAGGAAAGCCTGTTCATTCTCATTCCCCTTTTTCTGGTGGTGGTGGTGGCTGCGATTGTTTCCAACATTGCAGTGGGTGGCTTTAACTGGTCCACCAAACCGCTTGAACCCAAGCTTTCAAAGTTGAATCCGATCAAGGGTTTGAAAAACATATTCTCGGTCAACGGCTTGGCTGAGCTGGTCAAAGCCATTTTGAAAACAGTGGTGTTGGGTGGGGTGGGTTACCTGTTGTTGATGCAGGATCTGGGCGAGTTCACCCAGCTGTCAGCCATGCCGCTTGAACATGGTATGGCCGAGACTGCACGAATTACCATCAAGGATGCGCTCATTCTTGCGATTGCATTTTTGTTGATTGTGTCGATTGATGTGCCTTACCAGCTGTGGCGTTACTACAAAGGTTTGCGCATGAACCTGGAAGAGCTCAAACGCGAATCGAAAGAGTCGGATGGTGATCCGCACCTGAAAGGCAAAATCAAAAGTATGCAGCGCGAAGCGGCACGCCGCCGCATGATGGCCTCAGTGCCCAATGCCGATGTGATTGTCACGAACCCGACGCATTACTCTGTTGCCTTGAAGTACGACAAAGATGGCAAAGGTGCCCCGCGCGTGGTGGCCAAAGGCATTGGTCCTCTGGCTTTGAAAATTCGGGAAGTGGCCCAAGAAAACAAAGTGCCTTTGGTGGAAGCACCTCCTTTGGCCCGAGCCTTGTATTCCAATGTGGAGCTTGAGCAGGAAATTCCGGGTGCCTTGTACACGGCGGTGGCCAAGTTGCTGGCGTATGTGTATGCACTTGCGGAAGGCAAAGGCCACATGGTGGAAGTGCCTGGAGAGGCGGATATTCCGAAAGGAATGGATCCCGGGCCAGCTGCCTGAGGACCACAGCTGCTGTTTATTGCTCAACTCGGCAGGGTTGTTTGTGTCGCACTGAACTAGTGGACTTGGGAGCTAAACTTGAATGGTCACCGCTGCCCGAAAACTTGG
>NZ_DFOZ01000056.1:0-17413 GCF_002377005.1 Limnobacter sp. UBA3528
GCCCAGCATGGGCGACAGAGAACGGACCAGACCCGCAGTTTAGGAGGGTCATTCTCAGGCATCGCAAGGCTCAGCAAGGGATCAACAGGTTTTCTGGCGAGAGATCGGAACCCAGGCAAACTGGTTGGCTGGCAAGTAATCCCTAGCTTCCGCCTTCAAACCCCAGCTGCCGCCAAGCCTCGTACACCATCACCGCCACCGAATTTGACAGGTTCAGCGACCGGCTCTCCGGGCGCATCGGCAAGCGCAGCCAGTTCTCTCGGGCAAACCAGTTGCGCACCTCCTCGGAAAGTCCTCGGGTTTCACTGCCAAACATCAAGTAATCACCAGCTTGAAATTTCACATCGAAAGGTGAGTGTTTGCCTTTCGTCGTCATTGCAAAGCAGCGTTGCGGGTTGGGTTGTTGGCGGTCGAGAAACGCCTCCCAGCCAGGGTGGACCAACATGTTTGCATACTCGTGGTAATCAAGCCCAGCGCGCCGCATGCGGGCATCTTCCAGTGGAAAACCCAAAGGCTCAACCAAGTGCAACTGCACGCCAGTGTTGGCACACAAGCGAATCACATTGCCCGTGTTGGGCGGAATTTCCGGTTCAACCAATACAACATTAATCATTCTGGAGTCCTGCACACTGCCATGGTTACAATTGATTCAGCTCCCGCTTTGTAAAGTGCGGCCTTGCAGCTTTGAATGGTGGCCCCAGTGGTAATCACATCGTCGACCAAGCCAATTCGGATATTGGCGGGTATGCAAAGTGTTGCCCTGAAAGCCCCCTGCAAATTCAGCAGTCGGTCCTCACGGCTCAACGTCGCCTGCGCGTCGAGTTCCTGGGTTTTGATCAGCCAGTGCGTGCGCACCGGTCGTTGAATACGCCGCCCCAAATGTCGGGCTATCAAAGCGGCTTGATTATAGCCGCGCCGCCTTAATTTGTCCGGGCTCACCGGCACAGGCAACAATACATCGGGCAAATCCAGGCCCATTTCAAGCGCCTTTGTGCCCAGCCAATAGCCCATAAATCGGGCCATGCCATGGTGATTGCCGTATTTCATCAAAGCAATCCATTGATCAAACGGCGCCACGTAATCGCTACACACCACGCATTCCAAAGGCGCTAGTGCGCTGTGTTCAAGCTCGGGTTTGCAGTGTCGGCAATGTGTCCACCCAAACGCCTGCAGGCGCGGGCCAAGCGCCAGCGCGCATCGTTTGCAGCGCACGGCGTCGCGCTTATGGATCATGGTCTCGCAGTGGCCACAAACAAAGCGCTCAAACTCGGCGCTACTGTTCGAAGCGCTTTTATGCAGCGGTGTTTGGCAGGCCATGCAGCGCCCCGGCACCATGGCGCCGCCCATACTCTGGCAAGTTCTATAGAATAGACGGCACCACCTTTTTGCTGAAATGGCTAGTCCCACAATGTCCTCGCAGTTCTGGAAAATTCCCCGGTCTAACAACGCCTTGGCGTACCAATGGTTGCGGCGCGCCGCAAAGCCATTGCCTTTCATACTTGAAGAAGTCAACCAACGCATGGTGAACCGTGCGCAGATCATGCGCCCGGTCGAGGGAGGGGTGGTGCATCAAGGTTGGTTACACCCCTCGGCCTTGCCGAATGTCAAATCCTTGTTTGTTGGGCGTGAATTTGCGGTATTTGCACCCAAGGCGATCAGCTTGCCTGTAGAGCAGCTCGAACAGGCAGCCGCTTCTTTTTTGGCCAAACTGTGGCCCGGCCGGGCTGCGCCCAAGCCTTCTGCAGCAATTGCACTGCCAATCAACAGCCCTTTGCCTTTGCCCAGCGAGAGCCAGGCCATGGTTTGGTCGCCGTTGTGGCTGCATGCGGTTGCCGACCCTGGTCAATGCCTGGCCGAATGGCTGCGTGTGTTGAAACCTGAAGGCGGCGTGTTTTTCAGTTGTTTTGGTCCTGATACCGCTCGTGAATTGCAAGGCCTTGCGCAAGCCATGGGCGAGCCTTTCCCTGATTTTGCCGACATGCATGATCTCGGGGACCTGATGAGCAAGCAGGGTTTTTCAGACCCAGTTATGGAGATGGAAAAACTGACGCTGACTTACAGTTCGCCAGCCAAATTGATTGAGGACTGGCGCGCCTTGTGTGGCAACCACCTGGAAACACGCAAGCAGGGTTTGCGAACGCCACGCCAGTTTTCTGAGGCAAGCCTTTACCTTGAGCAGCTGCGAAATCCTGAAACAGGCCGCATTCCACTCACTCTAGAGCTGGTTTACGGGCATGCCTGGAAAGTCAAAAGAAAAGCCAAAACCGATGTGGCCACTGTAAAAATTTCAGACATCAAAGGGCGCAAAGGCTCGAAATAGCTTGCTGCTACGCAGCATTTTCAAATGTAGCGCATTGTTTTTAACTTATTTCGGGGAAATCAGGCGCGGATTGCACCTGTCTTATTGCTTGCTTTAAAGCCTTGAGCCTATAATTCGAAGGTTTTAATGCACTCTTTTGGGCGTGCATTGGATCTGAATGACTGCTCTCTGAGAGGTAAATGGGCATGATTCCAGAAATTTCAAGTTCAGCGAATGCACCAAGCGGTAACGTTGGCAAGGTTGATACAAGTGGCAGCGGCGGGCAAAACTACTCGCCTCAAGGCAACAGGTGGGTCTTTCGGCGCAATTGTTCGCTCAGTCCCAAGCAGCTTTTGCAATGGTATGCCAGCTTGTGCGTAATCACCTTGGTGATTGCCTTTGGCTTTTTGTTGGCAGGTTTCTGGATCGTTTTGCCCTTTGCCGGAATCGAGTTGTTCTTGGTGGGAACGGCATTCGTAATTTACGCGAGGCATGCGGCTGATTACGAAATGATCGAACTTCAGCCGAACCAGTTAACGCTGGTGATGGCCGATGGCACCAAACTGACCCAGCTTGAATGGTCGCCCCAATGGGCCAAATTAAGCTACAACGGAAAATACAAAGCGCCTTTGTTGTTCAGTCACAAGGGCCAACAAGTAAAAATAGGCAAATTTATTGCCGAAAAAGACAAGTCAGCGCTGCACCGTGAATTGAAAGCAGCGTTGGCCAGGGCAGCATGTTCTTTTTAGGCATGCGGCTTCCACCAGTTTGATATTTTTTTTGAGATTGAGGATCGCCATGTTGAAGTCGTCCTTGGGTATTCGCAAAGCTGTTGCTTCGGCTGCTGCAATTGCGATGACATCCTTCGGAGGTGCAGCGTTTGCCGAGAATGTTTCTGGGCAACCCCTGCAGTACAACCTCGCTGAACCGGTTACTGAAATCGCGCGTCAAATCTACGATTTGCACACGCTGATGTTGGTGATCTGTCTGGTTATTTTCGTTGCCGTGTTTGGCGTGATGTTTTACTCAATCTACGCGCACCGCAAGTCAAAGGGCGCAAAGTCGGCCTCTTTCCACGAAAGTGTAAAAGTTGAAATTGCATGGACCATCGTTCCTTTCCTGATCGTAATCGGCATGGCTTTGCCCGCAACCAAAACAGTGGTTGCGATGAAAGACACCTCCAACGCCGACCTCACCATCAAGGCGACTGGTTACCAGTGGAAGTGGGGTTATGAGTACCTGGCCGGCGAGGGCGAAGGCATTGCCTTCCTGTCCACGTTGACCACACCTCGCGATCAAATTGACGACCATGAAGGCCAAGCCGTTGCACGTGGTGAAAACTACCTGATGGAAGTGGACAACCACGTGGTGGTGCCTGTGAACAAGAAAGTTCGCGTGGTGACAACCGCCAACGACGTCATTCACGCCTGGATGATTCCCGCCTTTGGCGTGAAGCAGGATGCGATCCCCGGTTTCGTGCGTGACACCTGGTTCAAGGCTGAGAAAGAAGGCATCTATCGCGGTCAGTGTGCTGAACTGTGCGGCAAAGACCACGCCTACATGCCTATCGTTGTCGAAGTAATGTCTGAAGAAAACTACTCCAAGTGGGTACAGGCCAAGCTTGACGAAATGAAAGCCAAACAAGACGACCCCACCAAGGAATGGACCAAGGAAGATCTGGTCGCCCGTGGCGAGCAGGTGTACAACGCCAACTGTGCGGCTTGTCACCAGGCTTCTGGTGAAGGCATCCCCGGCGCATTCCCTGCGCTGGTGGCTGCACCTTCAGTGGTAGGTCCGCAGGCTGATCAAATTGCAATTTTGCTGAACGGCAAGGGCGCTGGCATGCCAGCGTGGAAGCAGTTGAGCGACGTTGAAATTGCTTCAGTAATTACATACACACGAAACGCTTGGGCCAATGCTGGCACAGGTACCGACCCGGTTGTTCAGCCAAGTGCTGTTACGGCTGCACGTTAATATTGCTTAGGAGATTTACATGAGCACTACCGCGGCAGATTTAACCCACGGCCATGGTCACGACCATGACCACGCGCACGACCACCCGCATGGTTGGCGCCGTTGGTTGTACGCAACCAACCACAAAGACATCGGTACCATGTACCTGATTTTCTCGTTCATCATGCTGCTGGAAGGCGGTGTGTTGGCGCTGATGCTGCGTGCAGAACTGTTTGCACCCGGCCTGCAACTGGTTCAGCCCGAGTTTTTCAACCAGCTCACCACCATGCACGGTTTGATCATGGTGTTCGGTGCGGTAATGCCTGCATTCGTGGGTTTTGCCAACTGGATGATTCCTCTGCAAATCGGCTGTTCTGACATGGCTTTTGCCCGCATGAACAACTTCAGCTTCTGGCTGATGGTGCCTGCGGCGATCATTCTGACAGCATCGTTCTTCATGCCTGGTGGCGCAACTGCCGCTGGCTGGACTCTGTACGCACCATTGTCGGTGCAAATGGGCCCTGGCATGGATGCAGCCATTTTCGCGATGCACATTCTGGGTGCCTCGTCGATCATGGGCTCCATCAACATCATCACAACCATCCTGAACATGCGCGCTCCCGGCATGACCTTGATGAAAATGCCGATGTTCGCATGGACCTGGCTGATCACTGCCTACCTGTTGATCGCGGTAATGCCCGTGTTGGCTGGTGCCATCACCATGGTGTTGACCGATCGCCATTTCGGCACATCGTTCTTTAACGCAGCCGGCGGCGGCGACCCCGTGATGTACCAGCACATTTTCTGGTTCTTCGGTCACCCCGAGGTATACATCATGATTTTGCCGGCCTTCGGCATCATCAGCCACATTGTGCCCACCTTTGCACGCAAAACACTGTTCGGTTACAGCTCCATGGTGTACGCCACAGCGTCCATCGCGATTCTGTCCTTCATTGTTTGGGCGCACCACATGTTCACAACCGGCATGCCAGTCACAGGCCAGTTGTTCTTCATGTACGCAACCATGTTGATTGCGGTACCCACAGGCGTGAAGGTGTTTAACTGGCTGGCCACCATGTGGAAAGGCTCCATGACGTTTGAAACCCCAATGCTGTTTGCCGTGGGCTTCATTTTCGTGTTCACCATGGGCGGCTTCACGGGACTTATTCTGGCCGTAGCGCCTGTTGACATTCAGTTGCAAGACACCTACTACGTGGTGGCTCACTTCCACTATGTATTGGTTGCTGGCTCACTGTTTGCCTTGTTTGCAGGTACTTACTACTGGTTGCCAAAGTGGTCTGGTCGCATGTACAGCGAAACATTGGGCAAGTGGCACTTCTGGTCTTCACTGATCAGCTTCAACGTCACTTTCTTCCCAATGCACTTCCTGGGTTTGGCGGGTATGCCACGTCGCTACGCCGACTACGCCACACAGTTCACTGACTTCCACGCCATTGCTACTATTGGTGCATTCTGGTTCGGTTTGTCCCAGTTGATCTTCCTGTGGTGCGTACTGCGCGCATGGATGTTCCAGAAAGGCGAGGCAGCACCTGCCAAGCCATGGGAAGGTGCCGAAGGCCTGGAGTGGACTGTTCCATCACCAGCACCGTTCCACACTTTTGAAGATCCACCCACAGTGAAGTAATTCACTAGCGGGTTTAACAATGGGGGTTTGGTTTTACCAACCCCCCGTTGCGTAAAGCAGCTTTGGTTGGGCATTTGGCAGGCAAGGCTTTTTTACACAACGAATAGGTTCAGCAAGGAAGTAAGCGTGACCCCTGAAGAAAAAGAGAAAGCCAAACAAAACAAGCGCACAGGTTTGATTTTGCTGTCAGTGGCCGCCGTGTTTTTCATCGGCATTCTGATTCGTAAGGTGATGGAACCCAGCATCTTGAGTTTGGTGAACTAGGTTTTAATGAATTTGCAGTAGAGGTAAAGCAGCATGGCCAATGAAAATAGTCCGAAAACAAGCGGTTTGCACAAACAGATGGTGGTGCGCCTTGTCGTGATTGTTGTGGCCATGTTTGCCTTTGGTTATGCATTGGTGCCCATTTACAAGGCCATTTGTGAAATCACCGGGATCAACGTATTGACACCGCAAACCAAAAATGCGGAAGAGATTGTGAAAAACACCCAGGTGGACAAAAGCCGAAGCATTGAAGTTATTTTCGATGCCAATGAGCGGGGCAAGTTTCAGTTCAAGCCCGAGACCAATCGAATGATGGTTCATCCTGGCGAGTTGGTCACCATGAACTATGTGGTGTACAACAATTTGAAGAATGACACTGCAGGCCAGGCTATACCCAGTTATTTGCCCAGCAAAGCTGCTGAGCACTTCACCAAGCTGGAATGTTTCTGCTTTAAACAGCAACCATTCAAAGCGGGTGAAACCAAAGAGTTTCCGGTGGTGTTTGTGATCAACCCCAAGTTGCCACAAGACGTACACACCATCACCTTGAGTTATACATTTTTTGAAGTGGCCGGCGCGACAGCCATGGCAGCAGAATAATGTCGGAAGACATCAAAGAGGCCGCATCGCGTAAAGCGAGCACAGCCACTTTTCTGCAAACTTTGTCGGCCGTGTTGTGGTCATTTTTCGGTGTCCGAAAGGGTAAAAATCACTCTGAAGACATGCAGAAGTTAAATCCGGTCCACGTCATCATTGTGGGTCTGCTGGCAGCCGCTGGTTTTGTAGTCGGCTTACTGGTATTGGTAAATTTTGTGGTGAGTTCCGCTTAAGCCGTACGGAACTTGCTGTTGCAGTATCGAAGCATCTAAATTAAAGAAATAGGAGAAACCACCATGCGTGCGAATGCACCATATTACTTTGTGCCCGGCTTGTCCCAGTGGCCTGTGCTTGGCGCAGTGGCCATGTTCTTTTTTGTACTGGGCATGTCCCAGTGGGTAAACGGCTCGGAAGCGGGCCCTTACCTGTTCGCACTCAGCATGGGTATTCTTATTTATGTGCTGACCGGCTGGTTCAAGCATGTGGTGGGCGAGTCTGAAAGTGGTCAGTACAGTGCCCGCGTCGATGTGTCTTTCCGCTGGTCCATGGGCTGGTTCATCTTCTCTGAAGTCATGTTCTTTGCCGCGTTTTTCGGTGCTTTGTTTTATGCCCGTCAAATTGCAATGCCTTGGCTTGGTGATATCGACAACAAAGCGTTCCTGTGGCCCGACTTCACCGCCAACTGGCCCAACACTGGCCCAGCGGGAACAGTCGATGCGTTCCAAACCATGGGTCCATGGCCTATTCCAACCATCAACACCGCATTGCTGCTCACCTCAGGCCTTACCTTGACCTGGGCGCACCATGCCCTGATCGCCAACAAGCGTTCACAGTTGATTTGGGGTTTGGCGCTAACCGTGTTGTTGGGCGCAATTTTCATGGGCTTCCAGGCCTATGAATATATTCACGCTTACCGCGATTTGAACCTGAAATTGACCTCAGGCATTTTCGGCTCAACCTTCTTCATGCTGACCGGTTTCCACGGATTCCACGTGACCATTGGCGCCATCATGCTGTTCTTCATCATGATTCGCTGTATCAAGGGCCACTTCACACCAGACAGCCACTTCGCTTTTGAAGCTGCAGCCTGGTATTGGCACTTCGTGGACGTGGTGTGGTTGGGCTTGTACGTGGTGGTTTACTGGCTGTAACGCGGGAATTTCCTGCCAGACTGTAAAACACACAATTAAAAAAGCCACTGGAAAACTCCGGTGGCTTTTTTTTGGATATCGAGCTTACATTGAACTTATCGAATGCCAGTTGACTCTATCCAGCCCATGTACCAGGCAAAAAGAATCAGCAGGAACAGCGCGATGGACAAACCGATGCGCATGGTTAATGCGTTTACAGTTCGACTGGATTTGCTTTTGTCTTTCATGAGAAAGAAAAAAGCCGAACCCAGGCTTGCAAGAATGCCCAGGAACGCCAGGCCAATGATCAACTTCATGGTGAACACCTTTCAAAAACTAACCGTGTACAGCACACAAGTGGAAGTATGTCATGGTTAATGCAGTGAAAACACCCGGCAAAGTCAAGCTGATCCTTACCCTGTTAATTGGCGCTGGCCTGGTGTGGCTTACCTTCAGCTTGGGCCAATGGCAAACCAGCCGGGCATTCCAAAAACAAACCCTGTTTGAATCGCAAGCCCGCGCATTGGCGGCCGAGCCAGTGTCTCCAGCCAGTGCCAGTTTGGACTTGGACAATTTGTCCTACCGGAAAATTGAATTGAGGGGTAGGTTCGAAGCCAAAGCCCTGATATATATAGACAATCGTCAGGTAAATGGAAGGCCGGCAGTTCAGGTGGTGCAAGGTTTTCGGCCAGAGGGTGCAAGCTTTTTAATACCGGTCGATCGAGGCTTGTTGTTGCGAAATCCCGCTGAGCCACGCCTTGCGCCACCCATGCCCACTGAAGCCGTGCAAGCAGGTGAGCTTTTTGATTTACAAGGTACCATCTTGCCGCGCTTTGCCCAGTCGGCTGAATTGCGGGGCATGGCCTTGGGTGAGACTGACGACATTGTGAAAGCTCAAAGCAATGGCTATGAGGTGTGGTCCAATTTTAGTGGAAAGGAATTTGAAAAGCGCACTGGTCAATCAGTGAGCAATTTTGTAGTAACCCAGCAGCCGGTGGCGCAAACTGCCGGGCAACAGCCACAGGCGCGTATGGTAGGCGGTTTTTATCACCTGGCGGTGCCGCTGCAAGAACAAGTGGCCAAGCACAAGGGTTATGCCTTTCAATGGTTTACCATGTCGGCGGTGTTGGTGTTGCTGACCCTGTTTTTTGTGTACCGAGAGTTTTTTCGAAGCGAGTTTTACAAAGGGAATAAAAGATGAACGCAGCCAGCGCACCCGCGAAGCTGAACAAAGGCCGAATTACCATTTTGTTGGTGTTTCTAACTTGCGCATTGCCCATTGCGGCGGCCTTCTATTTGTACTTTTTTGACAAACCCGAAGGTACGAACAATTACGGCACCATTCTGGATCCGCAGGTGAATGTATCGACCGATGTATTCAAAAACATCAACGGCGACGATTTCACCATGCAGCAGGTGGCCGACAAGTGGGTGTTGATCCAGGTGATCAACAGTGACTGTGATGAAGTATGCCAAAACACCATGTACTTCCAGCGACAGGCCCGTGCCTCGAAAGGCAAAGAGCAAGGTCGCATTGAGCGTGTGGTGTTTGTTACCGACGACGGCCCCCTGGAAATCTTGCTGTTGCGACAGTTCCCCGATGTGCATTTTGTGCGTGCCAGTGAAGATCAGCTGAAAGGCTGGTTGCCCCTGGAGCAGGGCATTGTGGGCAACAAGGGCAGTGCGGACATTGGGACCGTGCGTGACCATGTTTTTGTTGCCGACCCGTTGGGCCACGTCATGATGCGTTTCCCACCCAACAACACCCTTCAGTTCGACAAGTTTCGCAAAGACATCAGCCGCCTGTTGTGGGCTTCAAACATCGGATAAAACGAGAGCAGCATGAGCAGTTATAAGCGTTTGGTCGCATTCACCACAGTTCTTACATTCCTTTTGATCATGTTGGGCGCATTTGTGCGCCTGACCGACGCTGGTTTGGGTTGCCCGGACTGGCCTGGCTGTTATGGCAAACTCACGCCAACACAGGCTGCAGAGGAAATCGCCCAGGCAGTGGAGGTTCAGGGCGGTACACACGGGCCGGTTTCCATGCCCAAGGCCTGGAAAGAAATGGCGCACCGGTATGTGGCCACTTTCCTGGGTTTCCTGATTATCGGCATTATGGTGATGGCTTGGAAAAAGCGGGCCGAGTTGAAGCAATCGCCCGCGCTGGCCACTTGGCTGTTTTTTGCGGTCTGTTTGCAAGGTGCCTTTGGTGCGTGGACTGTCACCATGCTGCTGAAGCCTGCGATTGTCACTGGCCACTTGATCGGTGGCATGACTATTTTGGGCATGCTGACCTGGCTGTGGCTTCGCCAAACCAACAATGCCCGCACCGTGGCACCGCCTCGCGACATGGGCGGACTGCGTCTGCTGGCCCGTGTGGGCTTTGTGGCTGTTGCAGCTCAAATCATTCTGGGCGGTTGGGTTAGTACCAACTACGCCGCTGTGGTGTGCACCGATTTCCCAACCTGTCAGGGAAGCTTTTGGCCGCACATGGAGTTCAAGGACGCATTCCACATTGTTCGCCATTTGGGTGAAACACCCGAAGGTGAAATTTTGAATGTGGCCTCGCTGACCGCGATTCACTTCATTCACCGCATCGGCGCTTTGGTGGTGACTGGTATTTTGGGCTTCCTGGCATTCGCCTTGTGGCGCAACCCCGGTACCAAACCCTTGGCCATTAAATTGGTGGCAGTGCTGGCGTTACAAATTGCCATGGGCATTGGCAACGTGGTGTTTCAATTGCCTTTGTGGTTGGCCGTGGCGCACAATGGGGGCGCGGCGCTGTTGCTGGTCACCCTGATCTTGGTAAACTATCGGGTTGCGGGCAATCGCCATCGAATTTCATAAGGCTCAACATGCCATCCGTTGAAAAAACAAAAGCCGTGAGTAGTTTTTCTCACGTGGCCAAACAGTACTGGACATTGACCAAGCCACGCGTGGTGGCCTTGATCGTGTTCTGTGCAGTTATTGGCATGTTTTTGGCAACCCCCAGTTTGCCCAACGCCCAAGTGCTGATTGCAGGTACCTTGGGCATTTGGCTAGTGGCAGGCGCTGCGGCAGCCTTCAATTGTCTGGTTGAACAGCAAATTGACGCAAAAATGGCGCGCACCCGCGCCCGGCCCTTGCCCCGTGGTGAACTGAATTCAGTTCAAACACTGGTCTTCTCCAGCATGGTGGGCGGTGTGGGCGTGTGGATTTTGTATGTGTTTGTAAACCCGCTGACCATGTGGCTCACATTGGCCACCTTTGTTGGGTACGCCATTATTTACACTCTGCTGTTAAAGCCCAATACGCCTCAAAACATTGTGATTGGTGGTGCATCGGGTGCCATGCCTCCGGTGCTGGGCTGGGCCGCTGTCACCAACAGTGTGTCTGCTGAAGCATTGGTGCTGTTCCTGATTATCTTTGTGTGGACCCCGCCGCATTTTTGGGCGCTGGCTTTGTATCGCACTCAGGAATATGCACGTGCTGGTCTGCCCATGCTGCCAGTTACCCATGGCGCTGCGTTTACCCAGTTTCATGTGTTTTTGTACACCATCATGCTGGCGGCCACCACGCTGATCCCATTCGCCATGAAAATGAGCGGGCTGATTTACCTGGTCAGCGCTGTGGTGCTGAACGCCATTTTCATCGGGTATGGTTACAAAATCTGGAAAAACTACAGCGATGCCTTGGCCAAAAAGGCATTCACGTATTCCATCGCCTATCTGGCGTTTTTGTTTGCGGCCTTGTTGGTCGATCATTATGTAACGGTGTAAGCAGTATGCGCAGTGTATTCAAGCAGCTCGATTCAGTAGGCACGCGGTTAAAAACCTGGTTGGCTTTTGGTGCGGTGGCATTGCTGTCCGCATGTAATACAGGCCCTGCCAGTTTTACCAATACCGACATCACCGGCTCATCCTTGGTGGCCAATTTCAAGTTGAAAGACTTGTCGGGCACTGAGCGCACCATGGAAAGCTACAAAGGCAAGGTGGTAGCCATGTTTTTTGGCTACACCCATTGCCCCGATGTGTGCCCCATTACCATGCAGCAATGGAGCGAGGTGAAAGCCAGGCTGGGCGAGAAGGGCGACAATTTGCAAGTGCTGTTTGTGTCTGTTGACCCTGAGCGCGACACCCCCGAACTGCTTAAAAAGTATGTGCCCCAATTCAACCCCACCTTTGATGCGCTTACTGCAGAGTCTTCCGACGAACTGAAGCCTTTGTTGGCTGGGTTGCGGGTGTACGCGGGCAAGGTCGAAGGCAGTACGCCCGATAATTACCTGATGGACCACACTTCAGCCAGTTATGTGTTCGACCAGCAAGGTCGCGCGCGCTTGCTGGTTCGCCACAACGCAGATTCTGCTCCCGTGGTTAGCGACGTTGAGCAAATTCTCGACGGCAAATAATTAGTCTTTTCGCGCAGTAATTGCGCTACAACTCAGTGGCTGCAAATTCATGGTCATTTGTGCTGTGAATTGGGCCAAGGGGCGGTTCTTGTCCTGATGCGCTGCGTGTGCGCGCTTCGAGCTTACGGTGTCGTTGTCAATATTGAACACCACCTCCCATTCCAGCAACAAAGGTTCACCTTCGGGGCTGTGATTGATCAGTACAATCACTGGCCTGCCTTCACACAACTCGTTACGAATCAGCTTCAGTGTGGCTTGCGCTGCGTTGCCGGCGTACCAATCGGCGACAAGTCTGGCTTTTCTCAAACCCTCCAGCATGGTGGCCGGCGAGGTGCCCATGCTTCCACTGAGCAGGTCTGGGCAATTGGCCCAGCGCATGATTTCGTGAATGTAGGGGTCGTTCAATGGGTGGCCGTGCCGGTCTTTGGGCAGGTGGTTCCAGCCAATGTCATGGTGGTGAAGAATGGTGCCCAAAGCGCAGGGGCCGCTTGCGCGTTGTACTCCCGCTGGTGTGGTGAAGGCGTAAAGGGTTGTTAAATCGAATTTGGGGCGTGTGATGAATTCGAGAGGTTTGCCAGTGCTGACAATTGTTTTTGCTTCGGAAAAATCGATTCCGAAGTGTGGTTTGTCGCTCATAAAAAAATAGGTCCTGTGCCGCCGCGTTCAACCGACATCTTATTCAGTGAATAAGCGTATTCGCGTAGCGCATAGTTTTATGCATCACGCTACGTCCGTTGTGCAGAACAGAAGTTCTCTCGTGCTTACTCGGTAGGCAGGTTGGCTACGTTGCTGTTGGCTTGCAAAGGAAGGGGCAGGCTACCGACTGGGGAGGGGGCGCCAAGGGTAGACAGCAAACCGTCCAGCGCATCGGTCACGGGGGCGAGCACAGCGTCCAGGGGGCCCGCTGCTGGCTCTTCGGGCTGGGGCGTGGGGGCCGGCGGGGGTGGGTTGTTGCCGCCAGTGCCTGAATCGTTGTTGTTGCCCGATTCAGTGGTGCTGGTGGTTTCAGTGGTGTTTGTGTTGTCTTCGTTGTCGCTGTATATGGCGGCCGTTGCGCCCAGAAATACCAGGCTTTCCAGCACTGGGTAGCCTGTTGATTCGCCACCGGCGCTGCTTGTGCCGAACAGGCCGAACAGGTCTGGGGTGTCTGCCGAGCCAGCGGTGTTTTCAGTGGCTTGTTGGCTTTCGAAGTAGACGCCCTGGCCATACAGGTCGGTGGCTATCCACTGCGGTACCTGGTCCATTTCAACCACTTCCAGGTTGAAGGTGGCAGCTGCACCCTTCTCAACAATCAGTGCATCTTTCACGCCAGTGAACTCGATAACAGCCTTGCCCGCAGCATCACTGAGTACGCGATCGCCCGGCAACAAAAGCATGCCGGCTTGCGCGGGCAGAAAAAAACCATCCCGAATCAACTGCACATTGCCGCTGATCTGGGTGATTTTTGCCTGTTGTTCAATGGACGTGCTTGCTGCGTTCATGGGTACTAAGTGTGGTTAAGCGTAGTTGTACGGACCGCCCACTTCCAGTGCTTTCTTAAAGCTTGGCATGGCGTGAATGCGTTTCACGTAGGCCGCAATTTTGGGCATGTTGTTGATGCTTTCTGCGCGGCTCATGGCCGCTTCCAGCGGAAAGCTCATCATGAAGTCAGCGCCAGTCATCTCGCCGCCACAAAACCACTCACTCTTGGCCAGCACACTTTCAATGTAAGCAAACTGCTTTTCAAGGTTGGGGTTGATGAAGCTGCTTTTTACCTGCTTTGAAATGCCTCGCGCAATTGGCAGCACAATGGGTTTCAGCAAGGCGGGTACCGGTGCATTCTCGATTTTATTGAACACCAGTGTCATGACCAATGGGGGCATGGCGGTGCCTTCGGCAAAGTGCATCCAGTAAGTGTAATCCCGGTGGGCCTGGGTACCTGCTGCCGGGCGAAACTTGCCGCCTGCCTTGTCGATCAGGTACTCCACAATGGCGCCGCTCTCAGCCACGGTAATGTCACCGTCGGTAATGACAGGCGATTTTCCCAAGGGGTGAATTTTTAGCAACTCGGGCGGGGCCAGGTAAGTTTTGGCATCGCGTGCATAGCGGGTTACCTTGTAAGGCAGGCCGAGTTCTTCAAGCAGCCAGATAATACGCTGTGAGCGTGAGTGTTCCAGGTGGTGTACTTCGATCATGGTCATAAAAAAGGGCTTGTTGCCAAGCCCTTAGTGTAGGTTAGTTTTCACCCAAAATGATTACAGCCTTGTTTTAAACCTCGCCGTGTTCGTATTTCAGCAAGGCTGTTTTCATTTTTTTCATGGCCTGGGTTTCAATTTGGCGCACCCGCTCGGCCGATACACCCAGCTCTGCAGCCAGGTCGTGAAGGGTTTTGGCGTTCTCGCCAGCCAGCCAGCGGCTGGAAATAATGCGCTGGCTGCGTTCGTCCAGGCTGGCCAGGGCCATGTCCAGGCCCTCGCTGTGCAGGCGTTCCATGTTGGCACCCTCCAGCACTTCAGTGGGCTCAGCACCTTCAGCGGCCAAATAGCGCACGGGGTTGTAGCTGTTTTCTTCACTGTCTATGTCTACAACCGGGTCAAGGCTGAATTCATGGCCAGCCATGCGACGTTCCATGTCGTATACGTCTTCGGGGCGCACATTCAACTCGCTGGCCACCTCGTTGATTTGGTCTGGCGAGAGGGTTTGACCATATTTTTTGAAGCTGTTCAGGTTAAAAAACAGCTTGCGGTGCGCCTTGGTGGTGATCATTTTCACCATGCGCCAGTTGCGAATAATGTATTCGTGAATTTCCGCCTTGATCCAGTGCAGCGCAAAGCTGACCAGGCGCACGCCACGCGTGGGGTCAAAGCGTTTCACTGCCTTCATCAGGCCGATATTGCCCTCTTGAATGAGATCGGCATGGGGCAAGCCATAGCCAAGGTATTGGCGTGCCACGGCCACCACCAAGCGCAGGTGGCTAAGCACCAAGCGGCGGGCGGCTTCAAGGTCATTGTCGCGCTGCAGGCGTTCGCCGAGCTCAACTTCTTCCTCGGGGGACAGCATGGGAATTTGGTGTGTGGCTGAAATGTAGGCATCTAGGTTGCCAAGCGGGCCACGGGCCACCAGCGCCCATGGGTCGCGCACAGCAAGGCTGTTGCCAGCGGCGCGTGTGTTAGCAAGGGTCAATGCAGTGGTCATGATTGCGGTGTTCTCCGAATTAATGAACCGATTTCCATTTAATTTTAGCACTCTTCGTTTAGGAGTGCTAATCCACCCAAAAGTTCCGGTTTTCAACTGTTCTGAACTATTAAAGTGTCGTCGTTCATGTCATTTGTCATTAAATTCAGATTTTTGTCATTTTTGTAGATGAGAATCATTTTCCGTAATTCACGTACATTGGAACTCCACTGCAGTTGCGAACATCTTTTCTATGACAATTCTGCCTAATCACCACTTAATCACTGACGCGACTTTAAAAAGTCGACCCAAGACCGGGCTGTGCGGGCAAATCACTACAGGATTTAATTCGGCTGCGCACTCGTTCTTAGATTCAAAAGCCATGGGCTGGTGATCAAGTTGAAACTAAATTTCGACATTCGCGTCTCCTTTGCTGTTGCGCAGCCTAGGCGTTCACATCGTTCATTATCGGCAATCGATTTCTATTACCATCGAAAAATTAATTTTCCACGAAGAAGAATGTTAAAGAACTGGCAGTATCTAGAAGCTTTTGAGGATTAGATGTTCTGTTGTTTTAGGTTGGTTTCACTGATTCCAAGCTGCATTTACTCGGGGAATTTAATTGGCTTTATATTCGGAAGAAGTTTCTTGTTTGCGCCGATGACTCAATGTGATCAATAAAATCGCACCAACGCTGTTCCCAGAGGTTGATCAGGTGATTAATCTCAGCAATTGAGTATCTTCGACCTACTTCCTCGGATGTGAGGTTGCCATGTGCAATCTGATTTCGTTCTGCCACTACGGTATCCAACCTCCCCCAAACCTCTTTTAAGATTACACCCGGGTCCCCAAGTTCGAAAAGCTGAAATAAAAGTTCGATTTGAGAACGTTTCATAAAGCTCCCGTCAACCGGGAACAAATCAGGATTAATACTGCAGTTACGAGAATCCAGAACGGTATCCAAAAGGCGTATGCCTGTTTCCTGCCAAATTTTTCTCTCCGAAACATTTGATAGCGATTGCAATTGATTATGAATGGCAAATAGTTGAAAACCACGTTTAAGCCTGCGGTTTCCGACACGCAGCGTTTGCGCTATTTCGAGCAGTCTTCTGCAAATGGACGTAATTAGGTTCTCATAGCACGCGAACATCAACAAGATAGCCAGTCCTCGAGCATCCCTACTGGCATCGGTGCTTGAAGAATCCTCAGATTCATCTGCTGTTGAACTATGTGTGGCATCCAACAGCCTGCGAATGGCTGTTAGACGTAAGGATAGTTCCTCTTTGAAAGGTTGACCTTTGAACACGTAACTTAACTTGCACCGAGAAAATAATCTCTAGCCAGCTCAACCCGGCCAACCACTCGTTTTCTACTATTAGTTGCGCCCGTCGTTAGGTCACGCATTTCCTTGGACTGGATCCAGGAAGTGTTGTTTGGTACCAAGAGCTGTTCATTAACATTGAGTGCTAGAGCAGCCCCTACGGATACACCTTCAAACAAATTAACGGGTGTTGTCCCGAGGCGAGTTTTAAGTCCGTCTGGAAAGCTACGAGCAAGATAGTTGAAAGTTCGATGAAAAATCCTCGTTCTTTCTGCAATACGTGGTGCTTTGGCAGCTTCTCCAGCAAAGTCGTTCAGGAAGTCTTTAACTGAGTGATTAAAACTTGTATATTTGTCGATAAACGCAAAAAATCTGAGCAGATAGTCCTCTGCCGTGCCGTCTTTCCATTTAGCAGCAGGGAGTCGAACAACGCACTTAAAGTTCTCATCTTGAGCCAACGTGGTGAGCATATCCATAAATTCACCTCGAAAAACGCACTCCCTTACCTCTTGATCGGTGAGAGCTACACCTCCAGTATTGAGTCGCTCGAAAAGATCAAAGCGAACCTGCAAATCACTCTTGTCGTTCAAAACAATAACCTTAACTGGACGGTCATCCAATGTAGTTCGGATATCTTCTGTTGATTTGCACCCAAATTTGA
>NZ_DFOZ01000016.1:0-102616 GCF_002377005.1 Limnobacter sp. UBA3528
GGAGTATTTGGCCAGAATACGCAGCTCGTGGCGTCAAATGCAGTACCACCTGCATGGGCGAAGGTGCAATAGGCCAAACTCAGCAGTGTTGCAGTGGCTACACGGGTCAATGGGAAAAGGGAATCCGTCCTTCGAGCAGAAGAATGCATTGGTATTGTCTCCGGTATTGTGGTCAGTGCACTTGCGAGTTGTAGTAGCTCGAAGTAGTGACTTTTATGTAGTCATTTCAGTGTATCACCAAAGCTAAAAAATGTTACTTTCAAGTATTGAAGTAGATTGGTCACTCTAAAAATGGGCTTGGGGCTTGATTCTTCACCTCAAACGTGTACCCACCCACAATGGGGTTAGTCCAATCATGCAATGCAGTAAAACTCAAGGTGATCGTTAATTGAAGTAAGTAATATTCTGTATGGAAGGGGAGTGTCATGACGCGTATTGGCTCAAAACAGCTGGCATTGATGGCACTTGTTATGTCAACAGGATGTTTTTATCTCGGGGCCTCAAGTGCCGCGGAACCGCTTGCATTGAAAGCCAGCGGAATGCTCGCCAAACGTGAAATCGTACCTTCTACCAATCAAGACACAAAAAAATCATTGACGAGCCTGTTGGGCAAAGTCAATTTGTTCAAAGGTGTACTGGTAGACGAGGGCACGGTTGTTCAAAACAAGCGGAGCGAATCCAAAGCAGGTTTAGTCGTTTCCGAAACACAAGCAGATTCCTCAATCAAGGCGATTTACGGCGGTCTACAGGTTTCACTTCAGGAAAATTTAAGTCTTGTTTACACCCCTGGCCGCTTGTCCAGCGCAACGCTGAACAGCGAAAGTCAAGGTTTGTATTTACTCACCAATCGCGGTGGTTTGGCCAATTGGTTCTTTGGCGTCGAGTCCAGCACGTATTCAACTGCAGCTGACTCACGCCGTGTTTCGAATTCAGCACAGTTTGGCGTTGTCGTCAGCTTGAATTGAACCGGTTGGATGAGAAGTCTTGATCTCTAGACGCTCTGAATACGATTATTGAACAGTCTCGCCGTGCCGACCCGAACCTTCCTTGAATGCGGTTGCGCCTTCAACAGTTTCACCCGATGTGAGAGTGTTTAACCCAAACTCAAACTCCTCCTCAAGTGCTTCACGTTCACCAAATCCCCATTGAGTCAGCACGCTTTGCCGGTCATTGCGCATGCAGGTTTGTGGGTGTTTGCACAATAGACCTGCCAGCTCGATTGCACCCTCCAGGGCTGTGCGTTCTTTTTCCAGCCGGTTGGCCAAACCCCATGAAAAGGCTTCCACAGCGTCGACAGGGCGACCAGTCAAGATCATATCCATTGCCCGGCTTTGACCAATCAGGCGTGGCAAACGCACTGTTCCGCCATCGATCAATGGCACACCAAAGCGTCTACAAAATACACCGAACACTGCTGTGTTGTCGGCCACGCGGAGATCGCACCAAGCGGCCAACTCCAGTCCACCCGCCACGCAGTAGCCAGACACCGCAGCAATCACTGGTTTGCTCAGTTCCATTCGACTGATTCCCATGGGGCCGGCGCCATGTCTTTCCATACGGTTCACGCGACTGGGGTCACCTGACGCAACAGCTTTCAGATCAGCGCCTGCACAAAAATTGCCCCCTTCCCCTGTGAGGATCGCAACACGTGCTGTCGCATCGGTTTCAAACGATTGAAATGCTTTTTCAAGCTGATCGGCGGTGTATCGATCAACACAGTTGCGAGCTTCGGGCCGATTGATGGAAATCTTCCAGATCTCGCCTTGCTGTAAGATCTCGATGTTGACGGGTTCTTCTGTTTTGCTGTCCATCATGCGCCCTTTGTTAGATTTTGAATTGAACACAACCACCAGCATACCGCGAGTTAAGTCGCTGCGGCTGCCTGCGCGTTTGGTGAGCACTCGAACCGGACTTTATTTTGAATGGGGCATGAAAGCCCGCGCAAAACTGGCTGAGTCTTGTCTTGTCGTGTTGTCGGATGAAGCAGCATGGAATTTGAAAGCGGATTTGATGCGCTCATTGTGGCAGGCCCCACCAAGCATTCAGGTTCCTGATAGTTTGGTTGGTACTCAGCTTGACTTTCCGCTTGAAGCCGCCAGCCTGAACGACATTCAGCGGGCCTGGACCAGCGCAATTCGCCGACGCTACGGTGCCGGTGTGTTTAAGCTTGCTTTGCGAATTGTCCCCAAACACACCACCTTGCTTGATTTAAGCCAGGTGGCTGCATTTAAATCCGTGCTTCAGGACAGGCTGGACGAGAATCATTCTTTGGCACCATTGTTGGCTCAAGACCGCGGCATGTGGAGTAATTTGCCCAACTGGCAGCTGGTCAAAAACCGTATGCTGGCTCAAGGTATAAATCAGCAAACATGGCGGTGGTTAACACGTCAAAAAACGGCCTATATCGCCCGAATCAACTGGGGGCAACTAAATCACTTGAGCTGGGCAAACTTTCACGCTGCACTGGATCGAAAAATCCCGATTTCCTGGGTAGACAAGCAAACGGCAGCCTTGCTGGGTTTTGGTGGTCTGAGTACGTGGCTCAGGCGCAATCACGAGAATTTGAACACGGTTGCAGCGTTGAATATTCTGAGGGGAACCCGGCTAGCGCTGGAGCGCCGTGAGAGCAATTTGAAGCTTGAACATCGAAGGGAACTTGAATTGGAGGAGTTCCCGTTGATTGCAGACTGGTTGCTTGGCAGTGCAGCCAGCGCAACCAAACGCCCGGTGATTATTTCTAGAAACTGGACCTATGACACCCTAATGGCCCGCCAGGCACATTGGCATTTGATTGAACTTGACTTGGACCTGGGGCGTCAGAACGTATTTTGGCCCGAAATTCTGGGCATGGGCAGTTTGGGTGAAAACATTGAGTTTATTGAATTGAACTCGTTGAATGCTTTGCTAAGCGAGGCCAAAAAAATGCACCATTGCGTGCCTTCTTACATCGACCGTTGCATGGCGGGCGACATTTGTATTTTTCACTTGCAGATCAAGGGACACACCCCACAACGTGGCACGCTTGAATTGCGACGGGTGGGCGCCAACGCTTGGCAAATCAGTCAGTTGAAAGGGCCATGCAATGCGCCGGTTTCAAGTCAGTTATGGAGCGCTGCTCACCTGTTGTTAAGTCGTGCGAATTAAGCTGGAGTCTTGTTTGGATTCAAGCGGCCTGATTGTGCTGACCTGCGTAGGCTTCTTCAGCTTCACGCAACGCTTTCCTGGCTTTTGCAGAAAACTCGGCAATCGAAATGTCGTGAGCCTGAAAAATGATCATCCGTGCATACAACTCGGCCAGACAAGCAGCCTGGGGACAGAGTGTCATGGTGTCTCGGGATGACGGGTATTTTGAGCGCCAATAATTGATTGCGCGCTCAAGTTCAATAATGGAAATTTGCTGTTGCGCTTGCGCTGGCATATTTACACCTGCTTGGTTATTCCTGAATTCAAGTATAAACCAAAAAGCTGTTTTTATATACAGTAAAAAGTCAGAGTACGCGCTTTAAGAAATTGGCAATTTCCACCACCTCTTCACCGCAAACCGAATGGGCCATTGGATAAGTGTGCCACTGAATTTCAACACCCTTGTCTTGCAGCAACTTGACCGCTTTTTCACCGCGCTCCATGAGAACGATGTTGTCTTGCTCGCCGTGCGCGGCCAGCACTGGAACGCCCAGATTAATCGGGTTTAACTCAGCATCCAGCGCGTTTTCACAAGGCAGGTAAGTGGACAAGGCAATTAACCCTGCAAGTTTGTGCCGTGTGCGCAAGCCAAGCTGGTAAGTAATTGCGCCACCTTGTGAGAAACCGGCCAGTACGATTTGCTCAGGCTTGAAACCCAATGCAATCTGGTCGTCGATCAATTGCTCAATGGCTGCCTGACTTTGCCGTATTCCACCTTCATCTTCCTGGCGTTGCAAATCGACATTCTTAATATCGTACCAAGCGCGCATGACATAACCGCCATTGATGCTGACCGGGATTTTTGGCGCATGGGGAAATACAAAGCGGGTGTTGGGCAAACCCATTTGCTCAAGCTCTTTGACAATCGGCACAAAGTCGTAACCATCTGCACCCAAACCATGAAGCCAGATCACACAGCCAGAGGGTTGGGGACCCGTTTCAACGATGACGCATTCGATTTTTTCGCTCATTGTGTACTTCCTTCAGCGGGTTTTCGCAGTGCAGACTTCGGGCGAAACGCCTTGATCACAGCTTCATTTGTTTCCATGTAAGGGCCACCGATCAAGTCGATGCAATAGGGCACAGCGGCAAAAATACCTTTCACAAGGCTATTGCCTTCCTTGTCTTTCAAACCTTCCAGGGTTTCAGCGATGGCCTTGGGTTGACCTGGCAAATTCAAAATCAGGCTTTCACCTCGAATCACAGCGACTTGGCGTGACAGAATCGCCGTGGGTACAAAATGCAGGCTGATTTGCCGCATTTGCTCGCCAAAGCCAGGCATTTCCTTGTGAGCTATGGCCAGTGTTGCCTCAGGTGTCACATCGCGTTTGGCTGGGCCGGTGCCACCTGTGGTGCAAATCAAATTGCATTGGTGCTCGTCAGCCAGTTTTTTCAAGGCGTTTTCAATTTCGGCCTGTTCGTCGGGAATCAAAATCTCGACAAACTCAATCGGGTTCTGCAAGGCGTTTTGTAGCCAGGTTTTAAGGCTAGGAATGCCTTGATCCTGATAAACACCGGCAGATGCACGGTCACTGACCGACACCAAGCCAATTTTTACAGCGTCAAAAGTCATGCTTCATCTTCCTCGGCTTTTTCTTCGATCAAACGATAAATGATCTGAAACAACTGTCGAAAATTTCGGGGGGCTTTTTTGGCTGCACGTTCCTGAACAGCTTGCCGAATAATCGGGTTCAGGTTCTCGCGCGCGGCGGCTGGATAACTTTCAATGAAAGTAGCCAGCAGGCCTGGCTCTTCAATCAAGCGATCACGCCATTGCTCGGCCGCATGCAAGTGCAGCACTTTCAATTTTTGTTCTACGGTTTCGCCGTTCACCCAGGCTTGAACTTCCTCGTGCTCTTCATCACGCATCAGTTTGCCAATGAACTGCATTTGGCGTTTTTTTGCGCCAAATGATTTGCATTTGTGAAATTCAGCAATCTCGAGAAGCAGGCGTTCTCCGATCGGTGCCCGTTTGACTTTGTCGTAGGGCATTTCGCACAAGGTTTTGCCCAAATCTTGCAGGGCCAGCATGTCTCGCTTCACCGAGGACTTGCTGGGGCGATCATATTCTTCAAACTCGCCCTGTTTTTCGTTTTCTGGTTCCATGGGCTGTATATTAGCCATTTTTGGCAGCATTTTTCGCAGGGCAATATGGGCTTTAGCTTTAAATCCGAGACATTTCAGGAATTAACCGAATACGCATTGAAAAAAGCCAAATCACTGGGGGCGACCGATTGCGCAGTCGACATCAGCGAAGCGGTGGGCCAGTCGGTCAGCGTGCGTATGGGTGAAATCGAAACCATTGAACACACGCGCGACAAAAGCTTCGGCGTCAGCGTTTTTAAAGGCAAAAAGCGGGGAAATGCTTCGTCTTCTGATTTCTCGCTGGAGGCCATTGATTCTGCCATTCGCGCCGCTTTGGACATTGCCAAATACACGGCCGCTGACAAATTTGCAGGTTTGCCTGATGAGGAAAATATTTCCAAAAGGCACCGCGACCTTGATTTGTATCACCCCTGGAATTTGAGCACCGCGAAAGCGGTTGAAAAAGCCCTGGCCATGGAGCAGGCTGCGTTTGATGTCAGCAAGCACATTCGAAATTCGGATGGCGCCAATGTGTCCACAGAGTCTGGCCACTTCTATGCGGCCAACAGCAAGGGCTTCAAGGGCGGTTATCCGTATTCACGTCACTCCTTGTCAGTGTCGCCCATTGCGCAGGCCAAGAAGTCAAAAGACAGCCCCATGCAGCGTGACTTCTGGTATTCCTCCGAGCGCAAAGCCAAAGACCTGGCCAAGCCCGCAAAAATTGGTGCCTACGCGGCACAACGTGCCTTGGCTCGCTTGGGGTCCAAGCCGATCACTACGCGCAACTGCCCTGTTATTTTTGAAGCCCCAATCGCGGCAAGCCTGGTCAGCCATTACGTGGGCGCAGTGTCGGGTTCCTCCTTGTACCGCAAAACCAGTTTCCTGCTTAACTCCCTGGGCAAGCCCGTTTGGGCTCCCCACATCACCATCAAGGAAGATCCGTTCATTGAAGGTGCGCACGGCAGTTCACCGTTCGATGAAGAGGGCGTCAAAGTCAAGGCGCGCACGGTGGTGAAAAAAGGCGTGTGCAATGGTTACTTCCTTTCAAGCTATTCCGCGCGCAAATTGGGCATGGAAACCACGGGCAACGCCGGCGGTACGCACAACCTGATTCTCAGCTCCACCAAAACCGTTTCGGGCGGCCTGGATGCCTTGCTGAAAACTATGGGCACGGGCTTGTTGGTCACTGAGATGATGGGGCAGGGCGTGAATGGCGTTACCGGCGATTACTCACGCGGTGCATTTGGCTACTGGGTGGAGAACGGCATTATTGTTCACCCGGTTGAGGAAATTACAATTGCAGGCAATTTGAAAGACATGTTGGCCAATATTGTGGCTGTGGGCGACGATGCCTATTGGCGCGGCAGCAAGCATGTTGGCAGTATTTTGATTGAATCAATGACCGTTGCAGGGAACTAAAAAGAAGGAGACTAAGCAATGGAACGTCGTTCCTTTCTCAAAAAGGCAGGTTTGGGAGCAGCCGCCACCGCAACAGCGGCATCGGGAACAGCCGCGTTTGCCGCCGATGGCCCCAGTGTTCGTTGGCGCCTCACCTCCAGTTTCCCCAAAAGCCTGGATGCGCTGTGGGGTGCTGCGCCCCAGTTGGCCAAGCGGGTCTCTGAATTAACGGGTGGCAAGTTCGACATTCGCCCTTTTGCAGCCGGCGAAATTGTACCTGGCCTTCAGGTGCTGGATGCAGTGCAGCGTGGCACCGTAGAGTGTGGCCACACTGCTGGCTACTACTACGTGGGCAAAGATGCCACTTTCGCGTTTGAAGCAGGCCTGCCCTTTGGCTTAACCGCTCGCCAACAAAACGCCTGGCTTTATCACGGTGGTGGTTTGCAAATGACCCGTGAGTTTTTGAAAGATTACAACATCATCAATTTGCCGGGCGGTAACACCGGCACCCAAATGGGCGGATGGTGGCGCAAGGAAGTCAAAAACCTGAACGACCTGAAAGGGTTGAAAGTTCGAATTCCGGGCTTTGGCGGCAAAATTATGGCAGCCTTGGGTGCTGTACCCCAAACCATTGCCGGTGGTGACATTTACCCTGCCTTGGAAAAGGGCACCATTGATGCAGCCGAATGGGTTGGTCCTTATGACGATGAAAAACTTGGCTTTCAGAAAGTGGCCAAGTTTTACTATTACCCTGGGTTTTGGGAGCCAGGTCCTTCATTGAGCTTTTACATCAATCTGGATGCCTGGAACAAGCTTCCAAAAAATTATCAGTCAGCTTTGGAAGTGGCGGCAGCCGAAGTCAACATCACCATGACGGCAGAATACGATGCCAAGAATCCGGCTGCGCTGAATCGATTGATTCAATCGGGCGCCCAGCTTCGAATTTATCCACGCGATATTCTGGATGCGGCCTACAAGGAAGCTGAAAAGCTTTACGCAGACGAGTCTAAAAACAATCTGAAATTCAAGAAAATATTCACATCTTGGAATCGCTTCCGGAATGATCAAAACAACTGGTTCCGGGTTGCTGAAAACTCCATGGCCTCCTACATACCCAGATCGAAGTAAGTTTTTGACCTTCGTAATAGGGGTCAGATATAAAGAGCGGCTGACTGGCCGCTCTTTTTCGTTTAATGGAACCAAAAGCTAGGCACAAGTCACCCAACGCAGTGTCGCCCCTATCGGGGTTGTTCGCACTTCTTTTGGCTGTCGTAATGAATGGCAAGGGCTCTATTCACTTCTGAACGACAGTTTCTGACACTTGACTTGTATGGGACAAAATTATGTCGACTCCTAATCAGCTACGCGTATTTATTATTGACGATCACCCAATTATTGCCATGGCTTTGCGAGACATCATGAACTCGCGTTACTCCGATCTTGAGGTCAAGTTGTTCAGCCGTATCGGGCCAGCGTTAGAGCACAGTCGCTTCGAGCAGCCAGACCTTGTGCTTCTTGATTTGGGTCTCCCTGACATGGCACCAGAAAAGGTGCTTGAAACCGCGCTTGAAACTTTTGATTACAGCCGTACTCTTGTCATTTCAGGAAACGAAGAAATTCTGGGTGATATGGCTGATGAGTACCCGGAAACCGAATTCGTATCCAAGGGCATTACCCAAGACCGTGTGCTTAGCGTTTTGGACAGCATGGTTTTGCGTTTGCGTCGCAACAACTGGACTGATCAAATCAGTCAAAAAACCCAACATGCAAGTGGGTTTACTATTGGGCAGCGAATGGCCCGAATAACCGAGCGGCAAGTGTCCGTCTTATACCGCATTGCCAAAGGTGAATCCAATCACGAGATTGCCCAGAATTTGGGCCTTTCCCCGGAAACAGTTAAAACCCACGTTCGAAGTATCCTGGCGCGCCTGAATGCACGAAATCGTCTAGAGGCGGCCATGCTCTACCGCGCTTGGCAAGAACAAAAGACCGACGAGGTGTATTCCGATTAAGCTGCGCTCCATGAGACACATCAACCGGCTCAGTGCATGGGTACAGCAACACTACGATGCATGTTTGTTGGCTTCCCTGTGTTTGTTACCGTTGTCTTTTCAGTTGTTGGGATTGGACACCGGGGCTCAATCTCAGTTGGCCTATATCGCATTCATCAGCGGTTGTCTGCTCAATGCCAAGGTGTCTTGCAGGCGAGCTTTTCGGGTTCCTCCAACTGAAAAACTTTGGTTTCTGGTATTCGCTTCTGCGTTTGGTGGTTGGGTGTTGTCGCTGAATTGGCAGCATCTCAGTTTTGCTGTGTTGTGCTGGGTTTCGCCCTTTACCCTGTTGGCGGTTTTGCTGGAAAGACAGCACCGATACAGCATTGCAAAACAACGAATTCAAAACCGGCGAACTCAGCAGGCGAGGTGGCGCAATGCCAAACACGGGGTGCTCAGCGAATGGAAGGACAGGTTGCGTTGGTTGGCAGGTGTACAGCATGACATGCGCCAGCCACTGCACGCACTCGGTTTACTGGTGGGTCATCCCTCGCTGGATAGTTTCCATCAACACGCGGCATCCAATCAGGTGATTCGTCAAATGACCAGTTGCCAAAGGTGGCTTCATGATTTGGCAGAGAACATGCTGGAGGCCACCCGGCTCGAGTTGGGTGAGCAACGCGAAAAACGGATAGAGAGCATTTCCAGTACGGAACTTTGCAAATCACTTGAAGGGTGGATGGGGCAGTTGGCTGAGACCAAAGGGCTGACTTTCAATGTCGATGTCGAGGAATTCCTGATTCACACCGATGCCCGTCGGTTAAAGCGGGTCATGGGAAACCTGGTATTCAATGCAGTTGAACACACGCTTGAAGGCGGCGTGGCATTTTCTTATCGACGCCACGGCGGCATTCACAGGTTCACTGTCAAAGATTCAGGCCCAGGCCTTCAAGAAGACATCCTGCAGCATCAGGTGGCGAGGTACTCGACCTTCGGTAGCGACCTTCCTAAAACAGGCATAGGCTTGTACGTGGTAAAACGCCTTTGTCAGGAAATGGAATGGAACTTGTCGATGTGCAATGTCAAAGAGGGAGGCACGGTGTTTGTGCTGGAACTTGCCGATCGGATTTTAAACAAGGCTGAAGTTGTAGTCTTGAACTCCAAGAAAACTGGCTAGTTTTTTGTCCACGGGTGGAGTGACTTTCCAAGAATTGTCGTTTAGCAGGACACTATTCGCTAAAACTTGGAACAAATGGTTGTTGCTCGGCTGGATCATTGCCGCCCCCATAATTTTGGGTCGGCAGATTCAATTGTAATGGGCTGTCTTTGTATTTCACTTTTTCCTCCTGACTTACCAGTTGGGGGAATACAAAAATGAGCAGTACCATCAACATTTGCAAGGCAATAAACGGCAAAGAGCCTTTGTAAATTTCAAGTGTTTTGACCACCTTGGGAGTAACTGATTTCAGGTAGAACAGAGAGAATCCAAATGGTGGGGTGAGAAAAGAGGTTTGCATGTTCATGGCTATCATGACTCCGAACCACACCAAGTCTATGCCAAGTTTGTCGGCCACCGGCACAAGCAATGGAATCACGATAAACGCAATTTCAAAGAAATCCAGAAAAAAGCCCAGTACAAAAATCAGAATTTGTACTGCGATCAGAAATCCCAGTTCACCGCCTGGCAAATCGCCCATCAGATGCTCTACCCACAGATCGCCTTCTACGGCCCGGAAGGTCAGACCAAACACGGTAGAGCCAATCAAGATGAACAATACAAAGCAGGAAAGTTTGGTGGTGGAATCGATCGATTGTTTCAGTAAATCCAAATTCAACCTTTTCTTGGAGGCTGCAATCATCAAAGCGCCTACCGCGCCCATGGCACCGCCCTCAGTGGGCGTAGCAATACCCAGAAAAATGGTACCAAGCACCAGAAAGACCAAGGCCAATGGCGGCATTAAAACAAAAATCACCGCCTTGAGTATTAGCAAACTTGAGTTGCCTTGGCCCAGATAACAGGCCTCTGGAGGCAAAGCGGGTAGGGCGTTTTTTTGCAACCGGGTGATTACAAACACATAGCCGATGTACATAGACACCAGCAACAGTGAAGGAATGAGTGCCCCTTGGTACATGGCTCCCACTGAAACCCCCAGTTGATCGGCCATGACAATTAAAACCAGCGATGGTGGAATAATTTGGGCCAGAGTTCCGGAGGCGGCAATGACACCTGTGGACACAGATTGGCTGTAGCCGTATTTAAGCATGATGGGCAAAGAGATTAGCCCCATGGATATGACCGAGGCCGCTACTACGCCTGTCGTGGCGGCCAATAAAGCGCCGACCAACACTACCGCATAAGCCAAACCGCCTCGCACCTTGCCAAACAATTGGCCAATGGTTTCAAGCAGGTCTTCGGCCATTCCGCTGCGTTCGAGCACCAAGCCCATGAAAGTGAAAAACGGAATGGCGAGCAGGGTGTCGTTGCTCATGATTCCGAATATTCGATCCGGAAGCGCCTGCAGCAAGGCCACATTCATTAAGCCTTGCTCAATGGCAATGTAGCCAAACAAAAGACCGTTTGCAGCCAAGGCGAATGCGACCGGAAAACCGCTGATCATGAACAGCAACAACACAGCGAACATGAGCGGGGCCAACCATTCGACCGGAATTACTGGCATGGTGTGGGGTGCCCTTGAAGTACGGCGATTTTTTTAATGATCTCGGAACACACTTGCAAACCAAGCAACGCGAAACCCACGACTATTAATGCCTTGGCAGGCCAGCGAATCAATCCACCAGGATCAGCGGAGTATTCATTGATTCGAAACGATTCGTAGGCGAAGTCCCAACCTGAAACAAGAACGAAACCAATTAAAGGCAAGGTGAAGAGTACATGCCCCAGAATGTCGACCCATGCACGAGTCGATTCGGAAAACCGATTGGAAAGCACATCGATTCGCACATGGGCATTTTGTTGGAGGGTGTAAGCGGCACCCAACAAAAACACGGCGCCGAACAAATACCACTGAATTTCAAGTAAACCATTGCTGCTGGTGTCAAACACTTTGCGGACCACTGCGTTGTAGGCCGACACCAGGGTGGTGAGCAGTATTAACCAACCTACTGTCAGCCCAAGCCAGGTGTTTAAGCGATCAATGCCGCATGAAATGACCAGCAGCCCCTTCAATTCTACAAACCCAGGCGCTTGCGGGTTTCGGCTGCAGCAGCCTTCACCTGCTCGGGGTTGGTGCCACCCACGTGGTTACGAGCCTGTAGCGAGCCTTCCAAGGTAAGCACAGCGCACAGTTCCTGATTCACCAAGTCGTCGCTGTAACCCAGCTCGGTTAATTTGAGCGCCTCTTGCAGTTGTGGCACGGAAAGCGCCTCAAGACCACATTGCTGGGTATCGCAGTAGCGCACTGCGCGGGCAACAGCCTCGTGTGCATCACGGAATGGCATGCCGCGCTTGACCAAGGCATCAGCCAAGTCGGTTGCAGTTGCATAGCCTTCCAGGGTAGCAGCGCGCATATTGTCGGTTTTTACTTGAATGCCTTCGACCATTTCGGCAAAAATGGTAAGTGTGTCGACCACTGTATCAACCGTGTCGAACAGGGGTTCTTTGTCTTCCTGATTGTCTTTGTTGTAAGCCAACGGCTGTCCTTTCATCAAGGTCAGCAGGCCCATCAAGTGCCCGTAAACGCGGCCGGTTTTACCGCGTGCCAGTTCGGGTACATCCGGGTTTTTCTTTTGCGGCATGATGGACGAACCTGTGCAGAAACGATCGGGCAGATCGATGAATGCATAACGTTGGCTCATCCAGATAATCAATTCTTCAGACAGGCGTGACACGTGCATCATCAAAATACTGCTGGCCGAACAAAACTCAATTGCAAAGTCACGGTCGGAAACGGAGTCAAGGCTGTTGCGAGTTGGCGCATCAAATTCAAGCAGTTCAGACGTGCGATTGCGATTGATCGGGAACGTGGTCCCCGCTAGCGCGGCAGCGCCCAATGGCAGTCTGTTAATTCGCTTGCGGCAATCGTGCATGCGCTCCAGGTCGCGTTCAAACATTTCTGCATAAGCCAGCAAGTGGTGCCCGAAAGTAACAGGTTGGGCCACCTGCAAGTGGGTAAAGCCAGGCATCACAGTATCGTGGTTGCGTTCCGCCACCGTGATCAGTGCATTGATAAGTGCCTTCAGCAATCCCTGAATGCGATCTACCTCGTGACGCAAAAACAGGCGAATGTCCGTGGCCACCTGGTCGTTGCGAGAGCGGCCTGTGTGGAGGCGTTTGCCAGCATCTCCCACCAATTCAGTGAGCCTGCGTTCAATATTCAAGTGCACGTCTTCAAGATCCAGCTGCCAAGTAAACTGACCCGCCTTGATTTCATCCAGAATTTGCGACATGCCGCTTTGTATTGCCTGAAGATCGGATGCAGTGATCACGCCTGACTCTGACAACATCGTGGCATGGGCCAATGAGCCTTGAATGTCGAACTCGGCCAGTCGTTTGTCAAAAAACACAGATGCCGTGTAGCGCTTGACCAGCTCGGACATGGGTTCGTTGAATCGGGCTGACCATGCTTCCTGTTTTTTGGACCATTGGTTCGACATGGGTAATCCTTTATGCACTTTGGAACAGGGCCTAATTATAAGGGTTTGCCGTGCTAGACTTTCGGCATGAACGCCTTCTCACGGCCTTGCTGTAGGGAATTGATTGAAATTTATCCACTGAATCGCGACAGGCTGTGTCGCCACACTGAATGAAAATAAGAATTGCATCAAGGGAAAGTCGCCTGGCCATGTGGCAGGCCGAACATGTTCGAGACCTGCTATTGGCTTTGCCAGGGGTGTCTGGCGTTGAAATTGTGGGAATGACCACAAAGGGAGACCAAATTCTGGATCGCTCTCTGGCGAAAATTGGCGGAAAAGGACTTTTTATCAAAGAGTTAGAGTATGCCTTGCTTGAGGGTAGGGCCGACTTGGCCGTGCATTCCGGAAAAGATATTCCCATGGACGTGGACCCGGAGTTTCAGCTCTTGGGCTTCATGACTCGCGAAGACCCACACGATGCTTTTGTTTCCAACGACTATGCCAGCCTTGCTGACTTGCCCGCTGGTGCTGTGGTTGGAAGCTCTAGCTTGCGCAGGCAGGCGCAAGTATTGGCGCGCTATCCACATTTGAAAGTTGAGCCTTTGCGCGGCAACCTTGATACGCGATTGGGTAAACTGGACTCCGGCCAGTATCAGGCCATCGTATTGGCTGCTGCAGGTTTAAAACGCCTTGGCTTGCACTCCCGTATTCGGAATGTGATTGAATCAACCGATATGCTGCCAGCAGTGGGTCAAGGTGCTTTGGGTCTGGAAATTCGCGCCGGTGATTCGCAATTGGCCGAACTGGTAAAGCCTCTGATAGACCCGGTATGTACCGCTTTGGTGAGCGCCGAGCGTTCTGTATCCAAAGCGCTCGGTGGCAGTTGTCAGGTGCCAATTGCTGGCTACGCAACCTTGAACGATGCACAAACTTTCACTTTGCGAGGCTTGGTGGCCAGTCCGGACGGCAAAGCGGTGATCGAGAAAAGTGCGCAAGCAAGCCTGCAAGACTGGGAGACTGCTGCCAACCGTGTTATCGAAGGTTTGCTGCAAGAAGGCGCGCAGGCGCTAATCGAATCGGCTGTTCAACAATTTAAAGGATAACTCGCGGACATGGCTCACACTTTGGTCGTATGCAAACCCAAGTTGCCCGATCAGTATCTGACTCAACGCGTTGATTTAAAGCGTCAGCTTGATCAAATGCATTCGGGCCATGTGATGTATTTTCCAGTGTTTGAATTGGTACCCGATTTGGCATCCCTCCTGACCATTCGGCCCTGGCTGGAAACCACCACCGACAAACCTAATCATTTAATTGTTTTTGTAAGTCCCTCAGTGTTGGAAATTGCAGTGACCAACCTTGGTCAATGGCCGGCAAATGTTTACTGTGGGGTGATGGGGCGTCAAAGTGCCAAGTTGGCCATTGATCTGGGCATCCCCAAAGACAACATTATTGCCCCCACGGGTGAAAACGATCATGAAACCGAGGATTCCGACGGATTGGCCCGTTTGCTTGCGACGCATTTTGAGGCGGGCAGCTGTCGGGTGATGGTGTGCAAAGGCCCGAGGGGGCGTGTTGAATTTCCCAAGAAACTCGTGGAAATGCAGCACGATGTGACGGTGCTTGAGTGCTATGACCGCAAGGTGATTGAACAAAGCGACACCCAGTGTGAGGCTCTTTTCGCCCGAACGTATGATGCGGTACTCTGGATTACTAGTAGCGAGACTATAGAGGCACTTGATTCGCAATTGGCACGCAAGTCTGAGTCAAGACTGAAAACTTTAAAAGAAACCGCCACCGTATTGACCACACACCCCCGCATTACTGCCAAATGCAGGGAATTGGGATATGCCCATGTTGTGCAGATAGCAACAGGGATACAATCGGTAAATTCATGGCTGAAATCCAACAAGAAAAGCATGGAAAACAACAATCAAACCAGCACTGCCACGCCTGCCACCAACCCTCAGTCGGTTGCGACAGCCCAATCCCGACCCGGTTTTTCAAACACCGCTCAGCCCAGTGGACAATGGTTGGGTAAAGCTGCGTTTTTCATCTCGGTAGTCAGCTTTGTACTTATTTTGTTGATTGCATTTGCCGGCAAAAACCAGATCGAAAAAACGCGTATGGCTTTTGGTGAGCGGATTCAAAAAGAGTCGACCACACTTGATTTGGTGAAGGAAGAAATTAACAAATCGAGCGATTTAGCCAAAGATCTGAAAACCCGATTTGACCTTTTGGAGCTCGCCCAGAAAGAGGAGGCCAGCCAACGCGCAAGTCTGGAGGAGGTCTACAACAGCTTGTTGGCCAGTCGAACTGAGGTGTCGCTCAGTGAAGTGGAACAGTTGATATCAATCGCGAAACGCCAGTTGTACTTGTTGGGAAATGTGAAAGGGGCATCGATTGCATTGTCCCAGGCCATCGATTTGCTGGAGGGCACCGAGAAACCGTCGTTATTGAACCTGCGCACGGCCTTGGAAAAGGACTTGACTGAAATCAAGGCCTTGCCCAGCGACGATTTGCTCAGGCTGGCGATTTCTCTTGATTCAGTGGTCAACTCTGTGGAAAGTTTACCCATGCTTTCAAGCGTGCAGGCTACAACTGACCAAACACTGGCCCAGCTGACCGAAGAAGAGGCACCCGAGGCTTCAACTGAAACAAACACGCCTGCCGTGATAGACACGCAAACCCAACAAGGGTTTGAGAAAGTCTGGACTTCCGTCAAAAAAGTAGCCCAAACAGTTTGGTACGACATCAAGTCGCTGATCGAAGTAACAAAAGTAGACAGCCCTGAGGTATTGATGTTGTCTAGCCGGCAGGAAACTGATTTGCGCAACACTCTGCGCTTGTCCTTGTTGAATGCGCGAATTTCTCTTCTGTCGCGTCAGGCCACCTTGCTGAAATCTGATCTTGAGCGATCCAGCAATTTGTTGAATACCTACTTTGACAGCAAATCCATTCAAGTGCAGCGTGCCCAAACGGTGCTTGCTGAAATTGGGGAAGTGCAACTTGATTTGGTGTTGCCAGAACTGCAGGCCACCTCTGCAGCACTTAGACTGGCAGTAGCGGGGCAGCAGGGGGAGCGCCAATGAAGCAACTGCTTGGTTTGTTGCTGGTTGTCGTGGTGGCTGTAGCGGTCACCTTGATGGCGCAAGGCAACGCTTCAAAGGTACTGATCTTTTTTGGTCAATACCGAATCGATATGTCGCTTAACTTTGCGGTAGCTGCAATTTTGCTGCTATTTCTGGTGCTGTACGTCATGATGCGCGCTTGGCGTGCGTCCAGTCAGCTTCCCGGAAAATTCAAAGAGTATTGGATGAACCGCAAGCAAAATGCATTGTTGCGAGCCAATACCCAGGGGTTGATCGCTTTGATCACAGGCGACGAACAAGGCGCCCACAAGGCCCTGAACCAAGCTAGCAAAACCGGAATTGAAACCGATTTGAGTTACTTGATCCGCGCCATGTCTGCCATGCAGGCCGATCGCTATGATGTGGCGGAAGAAATACTGAATCAGGAAAAGGCCAAGGTGGGTGAGCATTCGCATGCGCTTGTCGTGTTGCGGGGCAAAGTGGCTTTGTCTAAACAAGACTTTTCAGGTGCCTTGGGCATGCTGGAAGCCATGGACCCCTTGGCTGCAAAACTACCGCAGGTTCAGCGATTGCGAATGCTAGCCTTGATGGGCTTGGGGCGTTGGCAAGATGCACTGGTGCAATACCGGGCTTGTGTGGCTGTTTCTGCGCTGACCAATGGCGAGAAGAATGAAGCATTGATGCGCATTTACGCAGGCTTGGGAGAAAACGCAGGCCAAGACGCGTCAAAAATGCAAGAAGTGTTGTCCAACGCCAAGCCAGTTGAGCTTGAGAATGTTGGTGTACTGCGCATGCTGGCCACCGGCCTTCTGAGAACTGGCTTGATCACAGCCGCCCGCACCTTGCTGGAAACGGCTTTGAACCAAAACTACAACAAGGATTTGTTGCCGGTATATCACCAGGTTTCAGTTCTTGAGCCACGTGAAGCCCTGCCCAATGTAGAGCGTCTGCTAGCGCAGCACCCCGCAGATCTCCGTTTGCTGGAGCTGGCCGCGGATGTTTGCGAGCGCGAGCAATTGTGGGGCAAAGCCATATCACGATTTGAAGCAGTGTATGCAAAACAACCTTCTGCGCATGTGGCTGGGAAGCTGGAGCGCCTGTACGAGGCGGCCAATCAGGGTGAACGTGCCAAAGCCTGGCGCGAGAAATTGAACAATCACCTTCAGAACGACCGTCAGCTTGCTTAAAGCAATATTCGATACAATACGACCAAATTTTATTTTAAGGATTAATCAGCATGGGCTACGAAAGCATTTCCCCCGGTAAGGACCTTCCAAACGATGTAAACGTGATTATCGAGATCGCAGCAAACTCGGATCCTGTGAAGTACGAAATTGACAAGGAAAGCGGTGCCTTGTTTGTGGACCGTTTCGTCGGTACATCCATGCAATACCCTTGTAATTACGGCTACATTCCCCAAACCCTGGCAGCCGATGGCGACCCCGTGGATGTATTGGTTATGACCCCCTATCCATTGCAGCCTGGTTGCGTGGTACGTGTGCGCCCAATCGGCATGTTGAAGATGACCGACGAATCAGGCGGTGATGCAAAGTTGCTGGGTGTTCCCGTTGAAAAGCTGTTACCACAATACAAACACTATCAAAGCATTTCTGATGTGCCCCAAGAATTTCTGGCACGCATTCAGCACTTCTTTGAACACTACAAAGACCTTGAAAAGGGCAAGTGGGTAAAAATCGAAGGTTGGGGCGACATGACCGACGTTGAAAAAGAAATTCGTGACGGCGTGGCCAACTACAAAGGTTGAGCACACGTTTCAAGCGCAATGAAAAGCCAACCTGCGAGTTGGCTTTTTTTATAGCGCTCCTGAACCGCTTTCCCGAAACGCAGTGTGTTCGCTTAACTCAACTGCATATGCGTCTAGATGCGCCTTTTCGCGCCGCAGAAAATTTTCAATCGGTAGCTTGAAGCCATTGTCATGCACATAGTGCGCACTCACCATGGTTTGCGGGTTCAGCCCTCGCGCCATTTTATGTTCACCTTGTGCGCCACCTTCAAACCAGTCAATACCTTGCTTTATGGCAAATTCAATGGCCTGGTAATAGCACAACTCGAAATGCAGGCAGGGCAGGTTTTCAATACAGCCCCAATAGCGGCCATACAAACGTTCTTCGCTGTACAGAAAAAATGAGCTGGCAACAGGCTGACCATGCAGGCTGGCCTGCACCAGCAACACCTGTTCACCCATGGTTTCACAAATTTGCTTGAAGAACTCAAGATTCAGATACGGGCTGGAAAAGTGTTCCATGTAGGTGCGGGAATAGCACTGATAGAAAAATTCCAGTTCAGTCTCGTTGACTTGCGAGCCGTGAATTCGGCGAATCTCCAGGCCTTCCATGTTTGCTTTTCGGCGTTCGGCGCGAATATTTTTTCTTTTTTTCTGATTGAGACTTTCTAGAAACTCATCGAAATCATGGAATGTTTCGCCGGTCGATGGATTTTTGTTGTGCCAGTGGAATTGCACCACATGCCGGCTGCTGTTGTTCAAACTGGTTGCTTCACCCAACAGCAGTTGTTGATCTTGTTGGGTCAAGAACAAGGCATGCAAGGTTGAGATTTGCGTGCCCAGCAGTTCAGTGCTTTCGGCAGCCTGCCAGGTAAGCTGTGCAAGCCCTTGAGCCAGCGCACGGCCGGCCTCCGGTGTTGCATGCAGTACTTTGGGAGCCAATACCGGGGTAAAAGGTATGGCACACAGCAACTTGGGGTAATAGCGCTGTCCACTGCGTTCATAGGCCTGCGCCCAGGCCCAGTCAAACACATACTCGCCATACGAATGCGACTTCAAATACAAAGGCATGGCTGCCAAAAGCTCGCCAGCTTCTGCATGGATGGCCAAATGCAGCGGCCCCCAGCCGGTTTCAGCTGTGGCACTGCCGCTGGCCTCTAAGGCCAACAGGTATTCATGACGTAGGGCGGGGTGAAGCACACCACCATTGCATTTGCACACAAGTGAATTCCATTCAGCTTGTGCGATCTCGCCAATGGATTGGCAAATCTGCATGCGATAATTCATAAAGGCGACAACTACTATGCAGGTACCCAGTGAGTTTATCCCGAGTCCGATTGGCCATTGCGCAGTTAAACCTGACTGTGGGCGATTTAAAAGGCAATTGCGCGAAAATTCTTGAATACGCGCACAAAGCCGCCGCACAAGGCGTACGAATTCTTCTTACCCCCGAGCTTTCCATCACTGGTTACCCTCCTGAAGACTTGCTTTTGCGTCCTTCGTTTCAGCGTCAAACAGACACGGCTTTCGAGCACCTGCGCCAGGCACTTGCGGCGCTTGATTTGTATGTCGTGGTAGGTCACCCTGTAAGTCGCGAAGGCGAGCTGTTCAATGCAGCCTCTGTGCTTTACAAGGGCCAAGTTGTGGGCATGTACCACAAGCACGATTTGCCCAACCGGGAAGTATTCGATGAGCAACGCTATTTCACCCCCGACAATCGCCCCTTGGTGTTTGAAGTGGATGGCATTCGTTTCGGTTTGAATATTTGTGAGGACACCTGGAATCGCTACGCACCCGAGGCCGCGGCGGCAGCGGGCGCTGAAGTGCTGCTGGTGCCCAATGCTTCGCCTTACCACATGGGTAAACAAACCATTCGCCAATCGATGGTGGCCAAGCGTGTTCAGGAAACCGGCATGGCGATTGTTTACGCCAACATGCTGGGTGGGCAAGACGAACTGGTCTTCGATGGTGCCTCATTTGCCATGGATGGCAAGCAGCATGTGGCCATGCGCCTGCCGCAATTCCAAGAGGCTTTGGCCATGCTGGATGCTGTGGCCCGCCCCGGCGAGCCCATTGTGCTGGAGGCCCATCAGCCCTGCGTGCCTGAACTTGAGTTGACTGCGCAAGTGTATGAAGCCCTGAAAATGGGGGTGCACGATTACGTGACCAAGAACCGTTTTCCCGGGGCGATTATTGGTTTGTCTGGCGGCGTTGATTCTGCAATTACTTTGGCCATTGCAGTGGATGCGCTGGGTGCCGACAAAGTGCGCGCAGTGATGATGCCGTCACCCTACACGGCTGATATATCGCTGGATGATTCGCGAGACATGGTCAGGCGCCTTGGCATTCAGTACGACGAAATATCCATTCAAGACTGCATGAATGCATTCGATTCAAGCCTTGCCCCCTTGTTCAAGGGGCTGGCCGCTGACACCACTGAGGAAAACCTGCAGGCACGTATTCGCGGCACCATGCTCATGGCGATATCCAACAAAACCGGGCGCATTGTACTAACCACTGGTAACAAAAGCGAGATGGCTACCGGCTATTGCACCTTGTATGGCGACATGGCGGGTGGATTTGCGGTGATCAAGGACATTTTCAAAACGCTGGTTTATCAGCTGTGCGAATACCGCAACAGCCTTTCCGAGGTAATCCCGACCCGAATCATTACCCGCCCACCTTCGGCCGAGTTGCGGCCCGACCAAGTCGACCAAGACAGCCTGCCCCCCTATGATGTACTCGACGCAATTCTTGCGCGGTATATGGAAAAAGATGAATCGGTTGAAAACATCATTGCAAGCGGCTTTCAGAAAGAAGATGTGTTCAAGGCTGTTAAACTGCTTCGTATCAACGAATACAAAAGAAGACAGGCGCCCGTGGGTATTCGGGTCACGCACCGAGCATTTGGTCGCGACTGGCGCTATCCCATAACATCAAAATTCAACGATCTAGAAGGATTCCAAGAATGAAACTGGTCAGCGCAATTATCAAGCCATTCAAACTGGATGAAGTACGTGAAGCATTGTCTGAAGTGGGTGTCACCGGCCTTACTGTGACTGAGGTGAAAGGTTTTGGACGTCAGCGTGGTCACACTGAGTTGTACCGTGGTGCCGAGTACGTGGTCGATTTCTTGCCCAAGGTGAAAATTGAGCTGGTGATTGAAGACAAGCTGGTCGACCAAGCCATTGATGCAATTCAGAATGCTGCACGCACCAACAAAATTGGCGACGGTAAAATTTTCGTGACTGATGTTGAGCGCGTAATCCGCATTCGCACCGGTGAACAAGGCGAAGCAGCCATTTAATGAAAAAAGCCCAAGCTGTTCACTTGGGCTTTTTCTACAGCGCCTGTGTTAACTCCGCGTTAGCTCAAGTGGCTGTGAATGATTTCCGCAAAAGTGGGTGCCAAGGGCTCTGGTAAATCATGGCCCAGTCCCTTAATCAAATGAAGCCTTGAATCGGGAACGAGCTTGGCGATTCGTTCAGAGCAGGCCTTCTTCAAAAGTGGGTCATCAAGCCCATGAATCACGCAAGTGGGCACTCTGATTTCCCGTGTGTAATCTTCGATCGAACCTGTGGCCACCACGCAATGGGTTTGCCGCAGCACACCTGCCGGTTTGTAGGCTCGGTTGTATGATTTCCGGGCCCGCTCCCTCAACTTCAGTGGGTCGGGCGGGTAGCCGGGGCTTCCAATGGCGGTAAACACCCGTTCCACATGCGCCACCACATCGTCAATTTTCTGGCTTTTCGGTTTTTTCAAGAACATGTTGTGCAACACATTCGGTGTGGGCATTGGCAGCTTCGGGTTGTTGGTGCTCGACATTAAAGTGACCAGTTTTCCGATTTTCTCGGGCGCCTTGGCAGCCACAATTTGCGAGATCATGCCGCCCATTGAAATACCGAGCAGGTGAGGGCGCTTCAATTCAAGTGCATCAATCAGGCCAATTGCATCGTTGGCCATGGTATCTAGCTTGTAATTGGTCGGCGTTGGCAGGCCCAGTTTGTTGCGAATGAAAGTGGCTGGCACATTCACTTTCATGCTGGTCGGGTGTTGATCAGTCAAACCAATGTCGCGGTTGTCAAACCGAACCAGCCGATAGCCTCGCTGCAGCAAAGGTGCGCAAAACTCATCATTCCACATGGTGAGTTGACAGCCCAGACCGGCCACCATAAAAATAGTCTCGCCGTCAGTGGGCCCTGCGCTTTCCCAGGCCATATTCAGGCCAGTGGTGCTGGATTTGGCAAAACCCTGTTGCCATTCAATGGGGTTACTGGCCGCTTTCATGTGTGCTGTCTCCGTGGTGTGTCTTGTTATTGTCGGGCTTTGAGTATGACCAGCAAGGCGCCGGCGCCGCCGTCACGCGGTGGAGCCTGGCAAAAAGCGAGAACCTCGTCTTTTTGCACCAGCCAGCGTTTTACTTTTTCTTTCAGCACGGGTTCTTTGCCAATCGAACCCAAGCCCTTGCCGTGAATGATTCTGACACAACGAATGTCATGTTTTACACTGGACCGCAGAAATTCACCCACGGCAGTGCGTGCTTCATCCGAGCGCAACCCATGCAAGTCTATTTGGGCCTGTATAACCCATTGCCCTTTCCGAAGTTTTTTCAAGGCCTCTACGCCAACACCATTGCGCCGATACGAGAGTTTGTCGTCCGTTTCCAGAAACCGCTCAACATCCATTTCGTCGGAAATACTTTCCCACAGCACCGCTTCGTCATCGAGCTCACGTTGCCGGGCAATTGGGGCCGGTTTTTCCAGTTCGTGAATTTTAAGGTTGGTGTTGGAAAGCGGGGTGACATCGCGAACCAGTTTTTTGAATAGATTCGCTTCGTCTTGCAGTTTCTTGAGTTCAGCTGCCTTCATTTTCTCTTGACGCTCAGCTTCCAGGCGCTGCTCTTTGAGCGAGCGCCTGACGCCTTCAAGATCGGCCATGGAGGTTAGCTTTTTCAATCCATTTCTACCGAAGAAAGAAGGGAGGAATTTAGCCTTCCTGAGCCTCAAGCCAGCGCTGTGCGTCCAGTGCTGCCATGCAGCCGGTGCCGGCACTGGTAATCGCTTGGCGATACACATGGTCTTGTACGTCGCCTGCGGCAAAAACGCCCTCAATGGTGGTCATGGTGGCCAAGCCGTTCAAGCCACTGCGGGTCGTGATGTAGCCGTTCTTCATCTCGATCTGACCTTCGAAGATGTCGGTGTTGGGTTTGTGGCCAATTGCAATAAACACTCCTTGGAGCGCCAAGTCCTGGGTTTCGCCGGTTTTTGTGGATTTAATGCGAGCACCATTCACGCCCATTTCATTGCCCAGCACTTCATCGAGTGTGAAATCGGTTTTCAGTTCGATTTTTCCCTCTTTTACCTTGTCCATCATCTTGTCGATCAAAATGGCCTCGGCCTTGAATTTGTCGCGTCGGTGAATCACGGTGACCTTCTTGGCGATATTACTCAGGTACAGCGCTTCCTCAACGGCGGTATTGCCACCACCCACCACGCAAACTTCCTGGTTGCGGTAGAAAAAACCATCGCAAGTGGCACAGGCCGATACGCCTTTGCCGGCAAACTCTTCCTCAGAAGGTAGCCCCAAGTACATGGCACTGGCACCGGTTGCAATAATCAAGGCATCGCAGGTGTACACGCCCGAGTCACCTTTTAGCGTGAATGGACGTTGTTGCAGTTCAACCGTGTGAATGTGGTCGAAAATGATTTCAGTATTGAAACGCTCGGCATGGGCCAGGAAGCGGCTCATCAGGTCGGGGCCTTGCACGCCTTCTGCGTCGGCGGGCCAATTGTCCACATCTGTGGTCGTCATTAGTTGGCCGCCCTGGGCCATGCCAGTGATCAAAACAGGGTTCAAATTGGCGCGGGCGGCGTACACTGCAGCAGTGTATCCGGCGGGGCCAGACCCCAAAATCAGTACTTTGGCGTGGCGTGGCGTGTTAGAACTGGTCATTGCTACCTCTTTTGTGCTTCAAATGGTGTCTGTTCAAGATATTTCTCTCGAACTTTGTCAGAATACAGACTTCAATTATATGCTGCATTGCGGGCTACTCTTATTACAGTGAATTCCAGGACCACACAAAATACAGGCACCCTTCGGATCAGCAAGTTGTTGCTGGAAATCCGCTGGCTGTGCCTGCTTGTTTTTTCCATCTACCTGTTTCTGATTCTGGTGTCGCACAGCAGCAGCGACGACAGCTTTTCTCACGAATCAGGCAGCAACGTTGTCAGCAATTTTGGCGGGGCCGTGGGGGCCCATCTGTCTGATTTGTTGTTCTTCATCGCGGGTTATTCCGCCTACGCTTTACTGGGCTTGTCTTTCTTCATGTTGTGGCGTGCCAGAAAAATGGTCGATGCCATTGAGCTGCCAGGCTTCAGCGAGCCTTTGCCCAAGTGGATTGCGTGGGTTCGGCCAATCGGCTTTATCGCGTTGTGGGTGGGGCTAATGGGGCTTGAGTCTTTGTCCATCTTCAAAGGCGAGGGCTTGCCCGCGGGTGCTGGTGGTGTTGTTGGGCAAACCATTTCAAGCATTTTTCAGCAGTTGCTGGGCCTATCGGGCGCAGTCATGTTGCTGCTGCTGTGCACAGCAGCAGGCCTTAGCGGTTTGCTGGGCTTGAGTTGGGCAGTCATGGCCGAACGCGTAGGCGGCTTTCTTGAAGGTTTGGTATTCAAAACCAAAGAGCTGGTTACTGCTTACTTTGACCGCAAAGAAGGCAAAAAAGTCGCTTTGGCCCGCGTGGAAAAAGTAGAACAAAAACGCGAAAAGTTTGAAGAACACAAACCCATTCGCATCGAACCAGTGGCAGTGCCAGTCGAACCGTCAGTACAAGCCATTAAAGAAAAGCAACAGCCCTTGTTTGCTGAGCTGACCGAGACCGAGTTGCCGCCCCTGGGTTTGCTCGACGATGCGCCTGCGGCCATTGAGACGGTTTCTGCCGATACCCTGGAATACACCTCCCGACTGATTGAGAAGAAGTTAAGTGACTTTGGCGTGCAAGTACAGGTGATGGCGGCACAGCCCGGCCCGGTGATTACGCGCTTTGAAGTGGAGCCCGCAGCCGGTGTGAAGGGATCGCAGGTTGTCAACCTGGCCAAAGATCTGGCCCGCGCACTGAGCTTGGTGTCCATTCGCGTGGTTGAAACCATTTATGGCAAGAACCTGATGGGGCTGGAATTGCCAAACCCGCGGCGCCAGGTGGTGAAACTGACTGAAATTTTGGGTTCACAGGTGTACAGCACCAACAAATCGCCAGTGACCATGGCTTTGGGTAAAGACATTGCAGGCAAGCCGGTGGTGGCCGATTTGGCCAAGATGCCACACCTGTTGGTGGCAGGTACTACAGGTTCCGGTAAATCGGTGGGTATTAACGCCATGATCCTGTCGCTGCTCTACAAAAGCGGTGCCGAAGATGTGCGCTTGATTCTGATTGATCCAAAAATGCTTGAAATGAGCGTTTACGAAGGGATTCCACACCTGCTGTGCCCGGTGGTCACCGACATGCGCCAAGCCGCCAACGCCCTGAATTGGGCTGTGGGTGAAATGGAAAAGCGCTACCGACTGATGAGCAAAATGGGTGTGCGTAACCTGGCAGGCTACAACGTTAAAATTGCCGAGGCGAAGAAAAACGGCACCAGCATTCCAAACCCGTTCAGCCTGACGCCCGATGCGCCAGAGCCATTGGACACCTTGCCGATGCTGGTGATTGTGATTGACGAGCTCGCCGACCTGATGATGGTTGTGGGCAAGAAAATTGAAGAACTGATTGCACGTTTGGCCCAAAAAGCCCGCGCTGCAGGTATTCATCTGATTTTGGCCACGCAACGGCCCTCGGTTGATGTAATTACCGGCTTGATCAAAGCCAATATTCCAACCCGAATCGCGTTTCAAGTTTCATCGAAAATCGATTCACGTACCATTCTCGACCAAATGGGCGCTGAAGCGCTTTTGGGGCAGGGTGATATGTTGTACCTGCCACCAGGTTCGGGCGTTCCACAGCGTGTTCATGGTGCCTTTGTATCTGATGAAGAAGTGCACCGCGTGGTTGAATACCTCAAAGAGAAGGGCGGCGAGCCCAATTATATTGAAGGCATTCTGGAGGGTGGCACCACGGAAGAAGGTGGTAACGCCAGCATGGATGCGACCGCCGGCAGTTTTGATGGTGAAAAAGACGCCTTGTATGATCAAGCCGTGGGCATCGTTCTGAAGCATCGAAGGGCATCCATTTCATTCGTTCAGCGCCATTTGCGGATTGGTTATAACCGCGCAGCACGTCTGCTTGAAAGCATGGAACAGGCTGGGCTGGTGTCAGCCATGCAGTCCAACGGCAACCGCGAGATTTTGGCGCGCGCAGAAGCTGGCCAGGATGATGACTAAGCGCGTCGCGCCTGGATGAATCATCAAGTTTGGTAAAGCCTGTTTACTCCTCGCGTGTGCGCGCGTTATTCGGGGTAGGGCAACTCACAGGAAGTACTTAAAGATGCGAATTCACAAGTTTTTTTCACAATCCTTGATGGCACTACTGATCAGCACGGGTGCAGTGGGTTCGGCTTGGGCCTCTGCCCAGGATGCCTTGAACAACTTTGTCAAAAACCGGGGTTTCGCAGAAGGGCAGTTTTCTCAGGTTGTTATTTCTCCCAGCGGCGCGGTGAAGCAACGTGGCACTGGCGAATTTACTTTTTCACGGCCGGGAAAATTCCGCTGGGAAATCAAGAAACCTTATCCCTTGCTGCTGTTGTCCAACGGTAGCAGCGTGGTTTCTTACGACGAAGACATGGGTCATGCCACACAGAAACCGATCGGTAATGCGATGGATTCAACACCAGTGGCTTTGTTGTTTGGTAGCAAAGACGTCGACAAACTGTTTAATCTGAAAGATGAAGGCATGAAAGACGGCAAGGAGTGGTTGGTCATTCGCCCCAAGGACAAAGACAGCCTGTTTGACTATGCGCGTATTGGCTGGAAAGACGGCTTGCCGGTGAACCTTGAAATTCACGATGCCTTGGGGCAAGTTACCCAACTTGAATTAAGCAATTGGGATTTTTCCAAACAAAAGCCTGCCGGTTTTTTTGACTTCAAAGCCCCAGCCGGTGTGGACCTTATCAAAACGCAATGACCCCCGATCTGTTTGGCGACAGCACTGATAAACCTGCCTCACCTGTGAATCAGGGCGGGGTTGCGGGTTCAGTGCCGCTCGCCGAGCGCATTCGGCCAAGCACCTTGGCCGAGGTGGTGGGGCAAACCCACTTGTTGGGTGCGGGTAAACCGCTTACCTTGCTGTTCGAACAACAGCATGTTCACTCCCTGATATTGTGGGGCCCACCCGGGGTGGGTAAAACCACCTTGGCACGCTTGTTGGCAGGTGCGGCAAAAGCGCAGTTTATTGCATTGTCCGCGGTGCTTTCGGGCGTGAAGGAAATTCGCGCTGCAATCGACCAAGCCAGTGAGTACGCCCGGGCTGGCAAGTCCACCATTTTGTTCATCGATGAAATTCACCGCTTCAACAAATCGCAGCAAGATGCCTTGCTGCCGTTTGTGGAATCGGGGCTGGTGACCTTTATTGGCGCCACCACTGAAAACCCTTCTTTTGAAGTGAATTCAGCCTTGCTGTCGCGCTCGCAGGTTTATGTGCTGAACAGCTTGAATTCAAACGATTTCACGCATTTACTGAAACGGGCACAGGCTGAATTGGGCACCGAAATTGCTGTAGACAATGATGCATTCGAGGCACTGTGCAGTTACGCCGACGGAGACGCTCGCCGTTTTCTGAATTTGGTGGAAATTACACTGCTTCAAACCAAAGCACAGGGCTTGAACAAGCTCGATTTGCCAGCCTTAAAGCAAATTGCACCCTCACAGATTCGTCGTTTCGACAAAGGGGGCGATGCTTTTTACGATCAAATCTCAGCTCTTCACAAATCGGTGCGCGGTTCCGACCCCGATGCAGCGCTTTACTGGTTCTGCCGCATGCTGGATGGTGGGGCAGACCCGCGCTACATGGCCCGCCGAATTGTGCGCATGGCTTGGGAAGACATTGGCCTGGCCGATCCCCGCGCTTTTACTATCGCGAATGAAGCGGCGCAGACCTATGAACGGCTGGGTAGCCCAGAGGGTGAATTGGCTTTGGCCCAATGCGTGCTATACCTGGCCATTGCTGCAAAAAGCAATGCCGGTTACAACGCCTACAAACAAGCCATGGCGCATGTGAAGCAAAGCAGTACCATGCCGGTGCCCATGCACCTACGCAATGCACCCACCAAGTTGATGAAGGAACTGGGGCATGGCAGTGCTTATCGCTATGCACACGACGAGGAAGCAGGGCATGCAGCTGGAGAAAACTATTGGCCCGAAGGCATGCAAGTACCAAAGTTTTATGAGCCGACAGACCGGGGGCTGGAGAGTAAAATTGCTGAAAAGTTGAATTGGCTCGCCCAACGCAACGCGGATGCCCGCCAAAAAAAGTAAGAAGCGCCCACATCGGCCCACACCGGGCTTGAAGTTTTAGTACCATCACCGCTATTCACACCAACCGCATTTCGAGAAATTTTCATGCTAGACATTCAATTGCTTCGCAAAGACCTGACCAATGTGGCAGAACGACTGGCTCAACGTGGCTATAGCCTCGACATCGAGCAATTCAACGCGCTGGAAGGCAAACGCAAGCAGCTGCAAACCAGCACTGAAGAATTGCAGGCCAAGCGAAACAGCATGTCCAAGCAGATTGGGCAGTTAAAAGCCAAAGGTGAAGATGTGTCGGCGGTCATGGCTGAAGTGGCCGGTCTGGGCGATGAATTGAAGCGCAACGAGACAGATTTGGCGGCCTTGCAAGAAGAGGTCAACGCATTTTTATTGAACATTCCCAATTTGCCGCATGAGTCGGTACCTGCAGGTAAATCGGAAGAAGACAATGTTGAATTGCGCCGATGGGGCACGCCTGCCCAGTTCGACTTTGAAGTCAAAGACCATGTGGATCTAGGCGAGAAGCTTGGACTCGATTTCGAGACTGCCGCCAATTTGTCAGGTTCACGTTTTGCTGTACTGAAGGGGCAAATTGCCAAGCTACACCGTGCTTTGGCGCAGTTCATGCTTGATACCCACACCGAACAGCATGGCTACACCGAGCACTACACGCCGTATATTGTGCGTGGCGAAACGCTAAAGGGCACTGGTCAGCTTCCAAAGTTTGCAGATGATCTATTTTCGGTGAAGAAGGGTGGAGAAGAGGGCACTTCAGAGCCTTTGTACCTGATTCCAACCGCAGAAGTGACTTTGACCAATCTGGTGGCCGATCAAATTTTGAAAGCAAGCGATCTGCCCATCAAAATGACGGCGCATTCACCCTGTTTCCGTTCCGAGGCCGGCAGCTATGGCCGTGACACCCGTGGCCTGATCCGCCAGCACCAATTCGACAAGGTTGAAATGGTGCGCATTGAAAACCCTGAGAACTCCTACGCAGCGCTGGATGAAATGACCCAACATGCAGAAAACATTCTGCAAAAACTGGGTTTGCCCTACCGGGTCATCGTTCTGTGCACTGGCGACATGGGTTTTGGGTCGACCCGCACGCACGACATTGAAGTGTGGTTGCCTGCTCAGAACACCTACCGTGAAATTTCCTCTTGCTCGAATTGCGAAACTTTTCAGGCACGCCGCATGAAAGCCCGCTTTAAAAACGAGGCTGGCAAGTCCGAATTCGTACACACATTGAATGGCTCAGGCTTGGCAGTTGGGCGCACCTTGGTGGCGGTGCTTGAGAATTACCAGCAAGCTGATGGTTCTGTAAAAGTGCCTGAGGCGCTGCAGCCCTACATGGGTGGAAAAACCGTGCTCAAACCTTGATGTTGGTGGTTTAAGAACGGTTTTAAGCGCGCTGTGCCGGTAGAAGCAGGGGGCACAGTGCGCAAGCAACTGCTGATAAGCCGCTGAAAGCCCACAACATGCCCTGTGTATTTTGCCCGGCAATCATACTTACCACCGCACCTACAATCAAAATCAGGAATCCGATCGATGTGTTGCTGACCGCTACATAGGCTGAACGGGTTTCGGCAGTGGCCATGTCCACCAGCAAGGTTTTTCTACCCAACCGTACGCCGGCCAGGCACACGGAGGTCAGGAAATAAGCAGTAACAAACAGCAACAAGGCATTAAATTCAATTTTCAATTGCAACATCAGCAATACGACAACCCCAACCAAGGCATTGACTCCACTGGCGATTGCCATCAAAGTGCGGCTTGAATAATCGGCCAAACGCCCCCACACATAACCCGATACCGTATTGGCCAGCCCGGAAACAATTAAAAACAGGCCGATCAACGCGGCGTTGCCCAATGTATTCTGGGCAATGATGATCAAAATGGGCGCACCCAGCGACACACTCAACAGCAGGGTACGAACAATCACAAAATTGCGGAAAGGTTTGTCTTCTTTCAGCAAGCGCAGGGATTTCAAGGCCTCTATGCCTGCATTACCGCCGCCTTCAGTTGCGCCGGGCTCTTCCCGAATGGCCCAAATGGCCAAGGAGGCAACTATCCAACACAGCCCGGCAATACCAAAGAGACTGGCCAAGATCAGTTCATTGTTCTTGATTTGATTGTAGAAACCCAGATTAAGCCCCAACAGCAGGGTAAACAGGCCTGAAACGCTGGTCGCCAACCCCATCAACGTGCCACGCCTTGACTTCGACACGGTTTTTCCGAGTACGTCTTTTGCCGCAACGGAGCATATACCCCGTGAAAAGCTGAAAACTATCAGGGCACTGAACACCAGCCAGCTTGCATTCTCTGCAGACAAATCCATAACCAACACGAACCCGCATGCCCACAGTGCAACGCCACTGAGCAAACCCCCGAGCATCCAAACATATTTTCTTAAGGCCTTCGCTCTTATTTTTGCGGCGATAAACAACTGGGGGAGCAACACGCCTGACTCGCGGATAGGTACTGCCAAAGACACCAGCAGCAATGGTGCCCCCAATAGACCAAGCACCCACGGAAAAACCAGGCGTGCACTGGCTATCTCATCGGCCAGTTTGGTGAAAAAGTTACTTAGCAAGTGAAGAAAAAAATTGACAGGTTGGTGTTTGCAGGACTCATCAGGAATGTCCTTACAAACACGTGCATCTTCATCGCCGGTAATCAGATCGTACAAAGCCGTGGCGGCAGGTTTGGATTTTTGCATGGCGATACTTTATCAACTAAAAAGGCACCCTAAGGTGCCTTTTTAATCAAAACTTGATGTGGTCGGTCACTGAATGAGCAACTTACTGCGCGCCAACGGTGGCTTTGATGGCGGCTATAAACTTCTCGCTTTGGGTGATGTTGCTGACCGTGGCTTCAAGGCCGTGGCGAGCAGATGCAAGGCGAATAAATCGCTCCATGCGGCGGGTTTCGTGTTTATTCCAACGAACCGTGAATGAGACAACCCGGTTGTTGTCAATCCAGACATTGCTTGGTTTGAGGAACATGAAGTCGCCCAAAGCCACTTTTGGCAGGCCAACCTGACCGCTGGCATCCACCCCGGTGAATTGAACCAGTAGGGGAGTCCCATTCTGAAGCCAACTGTTATTTTCAATGGCGTCACAGAAAATAGAGCAGGTCGACCAAGTCAACCCACTATAACGAACCATAAATGCCAATCTGGACTCTTCAAAGTTATCAGTGACGTCTGAACCAACTGCAGCCAGATCTTCAGGTTTTACTTTAAGTGCCAGGAGTTCTTGCTCAAGCGTACTATAGGCTATGCTCGATCGAATTTGATCCGGAATAGGCTTAACCTGTAACCAGTGGAACAGGCAATAAGACCGAGTCAAACGCTCTGCAATCGAACTCATGGTGAACTCCTGAAAAACATGCTGCAACGTTATTGGTACTGGGCTCGGAGTTTTTCAGATTCATACCGAGGCTCTAACCAATTTCCCTTGACTTTACGAACAATCAACGATTGAAGGTCCTGTTGTTTTGTCTGTGATTTGCAAGGAAAGGTTCAATTATTGTTAACGCTGAAGCCTGAAATTGGAATACCAATTTTTCAAATAATTTGCTTACGCTGCTTTTTCTTGATCTTTCGAGGGTTCTCCCACTCTTTTAACTGAATATTCGTTTAAAAATTGGGGTAACAAATTGTCCCAATCGGGATTCAAGGATTCAATCAACAACAAGCGCATATCGCGTGGCCAGTTCCGTACGCGGCGAAGTCGGGCCACAAATTTGTCGTGGTCAGTCCAAACTTCGAAGTAAACAAGACGATCGAGGCGATGGTAGTGTGCATAGTCTCGGCGAAGCCCCTGAATGTGCTCGTCCATGCGGGTAAGCAGACAGTTGGTGTCCCCCAGATAAAGCGGGCCGTTGGGCTTGCTGTTCGACAAAATGTATAGCCAGTATTTGTCGTGCTTTCTCGCGGTCTCGTTTAAGCTACTGTCCAGATTTTTGCTCAATTCATCCTCCGCACCATCGGGCTGTAGGGGCAATAAGTGGTTGTAAGTACAATACTTATTGATTGTATGTGTATTGCTGATTTTGCTGTGCGAGTTTCTCCCTCTTAATGGGTGCTGCCATCGCTATTTTTGACGGATATTCGGTGGTAATATATTTGTGGACAATTATTTCTTAATGCCGAAATAAATTTGGCAGTTTGATTATTTATATATTTATCAAAGGCTTATATGCTTACAGCTATCCTCGTGGATGGTCCGTTCTTCATTCGCAGAATTCGCCAAATTTTCCCTAGTTCGGTACACCATGATGCAAAAGTCATGGCTGATCTGGTGTGGCGCTTGTCTGCTGCTCATTTGTTTGAACGCAATCAACCGAAGCGCCATTTGTTCCGAATTTTTTTCTACGACACACCTGTATTCACGCAGCGCGTAACCCTGCCGGTGTCCAGGCAACAAATAGATTTGTCCAAATCAAAAGAGGGGCAATTTCGGGTCGCGTTTCAGCGGCAATTGCAAAGAAAGCGGAAATTGGCAGTCAAACTAGGTGAGGCACGTGAGGCGGACACCTGGAAATTGAATGAGGATGCCCTGGCCGATTTGCTGGGCAAAAGGATTACGGTAGATGATCTGGCTGATGAGGATTTCACACCCGATTCGCACCCCAAGGGGATTGAATTGAGAATGGGTGTAGATCTTGCAACCTTGGCTTACAAACGTCAGGTTCAACAGGTGGTGTTATTGACTGGAGATGGCGCTTTTTCAAGTGCAGCAGAACTGTTGCGCCACGAAGGTGTTGATGTGGTGCTAGACCCGATGTGGCAAAACATTTCTGAGGATTTGTTCTCCTACATTGATGGGTTGCGGTCAACCTGCCCCCCACCCGACAGGGCAGCCGACTTTTTGACCCGAATCGGATCCGATAACTACGATCACGATGATCTGCCCGCGGAGTAAAAAAAGCCCACTTGAAAGTGGGCTTTTTTCATTCATCACGAGGTTGGGCAAATTAAATTAATCCCCCATACCCTCCGCATAAAGATCATTAATTCGATCCTTGAAAGCTTCAATTACCTTCACGCGTTTTACCTTGAGGGTGGGTGTCAAAAGACCATTGTCTACCGTCCAAGGTTCTTTGGTGGTGATAATGCGGCGCACGCGAATATAGCGTGGCAGGTGCTGCAAACGCTCATTGGCGCGTTTAATCAACTCTTTTTCATTGGAGTTGGCAGTCACAGCAATCATGCCGATAAATGGGCGCCCCTCGCCGATCAAAACGATTTGTTCAAAAACATCGTCACCAATAATGGCCATTTCTGCGTCTTGAGGAGAAAACTTCTCTCCATTGGACAAAACCATGATGTCTTTGATTCGGCCTCGAATATAAATTCGTTTGTCCTTGATTTCAGCCACATCACCGGTGTGCAACCAACCGTCTGAATCGATCGCAGTTTTGGTGGCTTCCTCATTTTGCCAATACCCCAACATGATATTGGGGCCGCGTGCCAGCAATTCGTCATTTTCACCGAGCATGACCTCCACATTCGGTAAAGCAGGGCCCACCGATTCAGGCACATTGCCCTCGGGACGATTAACCGAAATTACCGGGCAAGCTTCTGTCATGCCATAGCCGTGAAGAATCGGAAGTCCCATGGCAATAAACGCTTTGGCAATGGTGCTGTCCAGTGCAGCACCACCCACCACGGCCAAACGCAAGCGTCCACCCAACCTTTCTAGAATAGGTTGTGCCACTTTCGCACGCAACAAGGGGAGTTGAAAGTGATCAACAATGCCACCTTTGCCTTGTTCCATTCGCCAGCCCACATCCACCAGCTTTTCGAATGCTTTTCGCTTGAAACGCGAGTCTTTGACGGAGGCCTGAATACGGCCGTAAAACTTTTCAAAAATACGCGGAACTGCAAACAGCACAGTGGGTGCCTGGGTTGCAAGGTCTTCGGGTAACTGGTTAATACCACGTGCGTAAATGACTTTTGCACCTACACGCAAGGGCAGGTAGTAACCACCGGTGCGCTCGAACATGTGCGACATGGGCAGGAAGGACAGAAATACGTCTTCTGGTTTTGCGATGTCCAGCTGGAAGCAGCTATCCACATTGGCAATCACGTTTTTGTGCGACAACATGACACCTTTGGGGCGCCCCGATGTGCCCGAGGTGTAGCAAATTGTAGCCAGCGTGTTTTGTTCAAGATCGAGAAGTTCAAAAGGCTCCAGTTTTTTATCCACACTTTTCAGCACATGGCTCGCATTTTCCACGCCATCGGCTTCTTTTTCGATGTCTGACTTGATCGACAACACGCGAACGTCTTTCAGGTTTTCTTTCAACAGATTACGGGCGATACGGTCGTTTTCAACCACCACGGCACGCGAACCCGAATCTTGAATGCAATACGCGATATTGCTGGCATTGTCGTCCACATAAAGCGGCACTGACACCAAGCCCATCGCCACGGCACCTTGGTCAAACGCCACCCAGTGCACACTGTTTTTCAAGCAAATGGCGACCCTGTCGCCGGGCTGCAAACCCATGGATCGGAAAAAGGCTTGCCAGGAACGTGCAAGGTCGATCATTTCCCGTGCTTTGAAATCAACCCACTCGTTGTCTATGAACTGACGGTACAACACGCGATTGGGGGTGTCATCGTGTTGAAACAAGAATGTGGCGATGTTCGCCATAAGGAGGTCTCCCAAATTTCTGTTTTTATAAAATTGACCGTAGTGTACTGAACAGTTTAAGGATTGATAAGAACACTCATTCTAGATTTGTATTCAAGGCCTTGATGACGGCTGGACGGGCACTTAACGCCTCATACCATTTGTGCACTGCAGGATAATCACTTAGCTCAATCCCCTGGCGTTGCCAACGATAAACCCAAGGATACAAAGCCATGTCTGCAATCGAATAATCATCACCCGCAATATAAGAATATTCACTGAGCTGTTTGTTGATTACTTCGTAAAGTCTTTTGGCTTCATTGGTGTATCGATTGATAGCATATTCAATTGGTTCAGGCGCGTAAATCCGAAAATGATGGGCCTGCCCCAGCATAGGACCCACGCCGCCCATTTGAAACATTAGCCATTGAATGATTGAGAGGCGTTCTCGGTGACTATTACCGAAAAACTTGCCTGTTTTCTCGGCTAGATAAATCAGAATGGCACCACTTTCAAAGAGCGCGAGTGGTTTTCCGTCGGGGCCATTCGGGTCGATGATTGCGGGTATTTTATTGTTGGGACTGAATTTCAGGAAATCAGGCTTGAATTGATCGCCCTTGCCGATATCCACTGCAATCGGTTTCCAGGAAAGTCCCATTTCCTCGCAGGCGATGTGAATTTTGTAGCCATTGGGGGTTGTCCAGGTGTAAACCTCGATCGGTTCATTTTGCGGAGTATTCAATCAAAGCTCTCCAGTGATACAAGTGGGCTAACACGTTCGTGTTAGGTCATTTCAAGGATACCTCACTCAATGTTGGCATGCGTATGCTAACGCTTACTGTAACAATTGAACTGAGAGTTGACATGCCGATTTTCTGGACTAAAGCCGCTCAAATGATTCGCCTGCCGATGCTTTCAGTTCTAGGAGCGTTGATCACGCTTTTGCCGCTGTCTGTTTTTAGTCTCGAAATTTCTACGCCAGTCGGAACCCAGCAAATTGGCCAAATCCTCGACTTGAAAAGTACTTTGAGTAATGTCCCACAAGGTGTTGAATCTCAATTGCGATCTACATGTTTAAGGGCTCGGATAAATACGCTGGAAAGCATGCCAGGCGGCTTTGAAGGCGCCGTTTCACGGGAAGTATTGGTTAACTTTGACCCAACGATACGTCGTGGGGGGGTGATAGAGTTCCGATCTGTTTCACCGGTCAACGATGCTGTGATTGAAATGGAGTTGGTGTCAGAGTGCCCATTAATTGTGTTCAACACCAAGTGGACGCTCATCATGAAACAGGGCGTCGCGGAGCGAAGCGGAGCGGTCATTTCAGGCCATGTCGGCACAGCATCTGCGTTTGACCCCGAAACCTCTTCTCTGTTGGCCAGCTCCCGTAAACCACCAAAACCACGGTTTGACACAAAACCAGCGTGGTTGAGTCAAGACGAGCGAAATGCAGCAAAGCCGAAGCCAATAGAGGATGAAACAAGCACGAATATTTTAACAACGGCGGAAAATATGGAGGAAGGCGACAATCCAGTGCTGAAGGTGGCCTCACTCAATCCAGATTTGTTTGGCGCTGGTCTCATCGAGAGTCGAAGGCAAACCACCGATGTGTCTGGTGGGCTTGGTTTGGATGAATACACCTCAAAAACAGACAGTTACAACGCAATGCAAGAATTCATGCTGCCGGTGTCATTGGCAATATCAGCTTTACTAATGATTGCTTTATTTCTTTACCGACGATATTCCGTTCGCAAAGCAGCCATTCAGTCATCGCTTAATCCTCAAGGTTACGACAGTGAACAAACCACATGTCCAGAGCCTCAGGATGTAGCCGCCATGAGTCGTGAACATGTGATCGCGTTTTCCTCTGAACCCGCATCGGTGTCAGTCGGTAGTCACCGGGTTTTGGAGTCATTAATTGGCAATGATGAGCAGGACTTTGATGATGAATTGAATTCATCTGCTCACACCATGACATCGGGTTCAATGAATCCTGCTTATCGATCGTCTCTAAAAATCAGTCTTGAATTGATTAATAGGGCAGACATTCCAAGCTGGAATCTGCCAGTGTCCTATCTGGGTTTGGTGGAATCAAGAAACAGATCACTTGAACTGCACAGAACGCTTGATGCTTTGTTGTTGAGAAGTCAAATTGGATTGATTGAATTGGCTTTTCAGGATGCCAAACAAGACCAGCTTACCCCGCCACAGTCTTCGCAGGAATTGCTGGAACAGGTACTAGGCGATCAACTGCATGAGATAGAACTCAAGCCGACACTATGCGTGCCCGATGTCGTCAAAAGTCATGTGAGAGCAAAAATGTGCGAAATCGCGGGCGCCCAGAAGCGCCAGCTACTTCGAGAGAACCTGGTGAACTTGCACACCCAGGTTGTTAGCCCCGCACTTTGTTTCGATTCGAATGCATGGCGTGAATTCTTAAGCGAAGAGGGCATTCTCGATTAGCGATCACATGGCTAGTCAGGCAACGCCAGAAGACTCCTCCAATTGCTCAATCTCAAGCATCAATTCAAGCAGTTCGTTTTCGGCGATCTCAAGGCGAGTGGCAATCAAGTGACGTTCATTGTGAAGCTCTGCTGCTTTTCTAGAATCGTCGGCTTTGCTGTAATCGCATTGCGCCAGGGATTCATCAAGCCTGGCCAGTCTCGGCTGGTCGGTCTCAATTTGCTTCTCAAGCTTTTTAACCTGATTACCCAGTTGTTTGATCCGCTGGTTCACTGCCTGCCTGTCTACAGGTGCAGCCACTACCACAACGGGTTTGTTGTTTGAATTGCCCTGTTTTGCATTGCGGTTTTCTGCACTGGTTTCTTTGCGCAACAGCTCTGCATAGTCATCCAGGTCGCCATCAAATTCGGTCACTGCACCTTGGTGCACGCGCCAGAAGCGATCAGTGATTGATTCCAGCAAATGCCGATCGTGGGAAACCATGACCAAGGCCCCCTCAAATTCCAGCAGGCTGCTTGCCAAGGCCTGGCGAGTGGCAATGTCCAGGTGGTTGGTGGGTTCATCAAGCAAGAGCAGGTTGGGGCGTTTGTAGGCCAAAAGAGCCAAGGCCAGGCGCGACTTTTCCCCGCCTGAAAAACTGCCAACCAATTGGCGAACTTTGTCATCTCGAAAATGATAGCGCGCCAGGAATTCTCGTGCCTTTTGTTCAGAAATTTGTCGCTCCAGGCGGGACATGTGCTGCAAAGGCGTGGCGTTCATGTCGAGCGACTCAATCTGGTCTTGCGCGAAGTAGCCATACACCAGCCCTTTGCCCTCCACCCGGTCACCTCCCAACATGTTGAGTTCTCCCACCAAGGTTTTAACCAAGGTGGTTTTGCCATTGCCATTGGCCCCGAGCAGCCCGATGCGATCACCTGGGCGAAGCTCCAGACTGATGCTTTTTAGAATGGGGGCGGCGCCTTCATAGCCGCAATCGCTGCGGTTCAGTACCACCAATGGATCGGGGCTTTTGTGGGGTTCCATGAACGGAATTGCCACATGGGGTTCCACTTGCAAAGTTTCTATCAGCTTGATTTTTTCAAGTCGTTTAACCCGGCTTTGTGCCTGCTTCGCCTTGCTGGCTTTGGCCTTGAAGCGATCTACAAATTTTTGCAGTTTCTCCATTTCGCCAGCGGCTTTTTTGTTGGCTTGACTGACCTGGTCTGCACGCTCTGCAAACGCACGTTCAAACGCTGAGTATCCGCCTGTGTACTTGGTCAGTTTTTCATTGTTCAAGTGCACAGTGTGAGTACATACCTCGTCGAGAAAATCCCGATCGTGAGAAACCAGAATAACCGTGCTGTTAACCTGTTTGATCCACTGCTCGAGCCACACTACAGCTTCGATGTCCAAGTGGTTGGTGGGTTCATCCAACAAGATCAGGTCGGCCCTGGAGCCCAATACTTTGGCCAGGTTCAAACGCATTTTCCAGCCACCGGAAAACTCGCCCACCTTTCGTTGCAGGTCTTCAGTTTTAAAACCCAGGCCGTGAAGAATGGTGGCCACTCGTGCTTCTGCGGTGTAGCCGTCCAGGTTTTCCAGTTCTTCGTACAAATGGCCCAGTTGTTCCATGTCGCCACTTTCTTCAACTGCTTGAATTTTTTGGCGAACCTCATGCAGAGCGCGGTCGCCTTCCAGCGCGAAATCAATCACGCTGAGATGATTGGCTGTAACCTCTTGGTCAATCCAGGAAAGGCGCCACACCTTGGGTAAGTCAATACTGCCTTGGTCAATGTGAAGTTCGCCAAGAAGTGCGCTTAGAAAGCTGGATTTACCAGCGCCATTGTGGCCAATCAGGCCGACCTTTTCACCGGGAAACAGCGTGAGCTCAGCATTGGTTAGAATGGGCTTGCTGCCCCGCGCAATGCTGAGGTTGTTAATTTGAATCATTGAATGGGTTTAGACCAAGTCTTCTTTGTTAAGCAAAAACACTTGTTCGTCACCTGCCGAGGTTTCAAGCCAAATGGGATTTAAATGCGGAAAAGCGGCTTCGAAATGCAGTTTTTCATTGCCAAGTTCAACCACCAGAAAACCGCCGTCTTTCAGGTGTTTGGGAGCCTGCTCAAGAATGTCCTGAATCAAGTCCATGCCACTGTCACCACCGGCCAAAGCCATCCGCGGCTCGTGCAGGTACTCCGGGGGCAGCTTTTTCATGGAAGCCTCATTCACATAAGGCGGATTGGTCAAAATGAAATCGTATTGTTTGCCATTCAGATTCGAAAACAAATCGGATTCAATGGCATGAACACGCTGCTTCATATCGTGGAGTTGAATGTTTTCACGAGCAATACTCAAGGCCTCAGTCGATAAATCAACTGCATCAACCTGCGCATTTTCAAACACGTATGCAGCCAGAATCGCAAGGCAGCCTGAGCCTGTGCACATGTCCAGAATCTCGAATGGCATTTCAGGGGCATTTACCCATGGCGTTAACTGGTCGGCCAATAATTCGGCGATGAAAGAGCGCGGAATAATGACCCTTTCATCGACCTTGAAGGCGTGCCCTTGCAACCAGGCTTCGCCAGTGATGTAACTGGCAGGCTTGCGATCAACCACACGCTGCGTAATAAAACGGATCAATCGATTGGTTTCGTGCGCGGTGACTCGTGCATCCCAGAATGGTCCCACATCACCAACTGGCAAACTGAGCGCAGACTGCACCATGTAAACCGCTTCATCAAATGCATTGCTCGACCCGTGACCAAAAAATACCTGGCCACGGCGCATTTCACTGACATAAAACCGCACCCAGTCGCGAACTGTATGCAGTTCTTTGGGGTCTACGGCGATATGTGCGGTGTGATCTTGATTCATGAATTGCCTTTGCTGAAATCGGTTTGCCCGATAGTGAGTACGCCGTTTAATTCGACGACCGGGCGTTTGATGATGCTGGGGTATTCCAATAGAAGGGCTTTGGCACCCTCGGGTGACTGGGCTTTGCCTTGCAGGCTTTCATCCAGACCACGCCAAGTGGTGCCTCTCCTGTTGATGACTTTTTCCAACCCGAAGGTACCGATCCATTCGTCAAGTAACTGAGCGGGCACACCGTGCTTCTTGAAATCGTGAAAAACAATTTCAACGTCGTTGTTTTTCAGTGAAGCGATGGCCTTTTTCACGCTGTCGCAATTCGGAATTCCGTATACCTTGGCTGTCATCCTGTAGGTTTCTCCCTTATTCTGCGTTGCGCAGCAATTCGTTGATGCCGGTTTTGGCACGTGTTTTTGCGTCGACACGCTTCACAATGACTGCGCAGTACAGGCTGTACTTGCCACAGGCACTTGGCAGTGAACCGCTGACCACAACCGAGCCGGCTGGAATTCGGCCGTAAGTCACTTCACCTGTTTCGCGGTTGTAAATTTTTGTACTCTGGCCGATGTAAACACCCATGGAAATCACAGAGTTTTCTTCCACAATCACGCCTTCTACAACTTCAGAACGTGCGCCAATGAAGCAGTTGTCTTCAATGATTGTTGGATTGGCCTGCAGGGGTTCCAACACGCCGCCAATACCCACGCCGCCACTCAGGTGTACGTTTTTACCGATTTGTGCACATGAACCCACAGTCGCCCAAGTGTCGACCATCGTGCCTTCGTCCACATAGGCGCCAATATTGACGTAGCTGGGCATCAGCACCACATTTTTTGCAATAAAACTGCCGCGACGAGCAACTGCAGGGGGCACTACACGGAAGCCGCCTTTCTTGAAGTCTTCTTCGGTGTAATCGACAAACTTGGTAGGTACCTTGTCATAAAACTGTGTGAAGCCACCGGCAGCCATGGGCTTGTTGTCTTCCAGGCGGAAAGAAAGCAGCACGGCTTTTTTGATCCACTGGTGGGTAACCCACTCGCCACCTTCTTTGGAGCAGACACGCAACTCACCGGTATTCAGTTTTTCCAGTACGTCGCCAACAGCAGCACGAACATCGGCTGGCGCTGAGGATGGAGAAATGTCTGCACGGTTTTCCCAAGCGGCTTCGATAATGGATTGATGGTTTGTTGTCATGGTGATTTCCTGTGTCAGAGATTGTTTTTAAATTTGTTGTGCGATTCGATTGGCGGCTTCATTGCATTCGGCCAGGCTGGCCACCAGTGCAATCCGTACATGGTTGCTGCCGGGGTTAAATCCATTCACCTCGCGACCCAAAAAGCTTCCGGGCAACAGGGTAACATGCGCTTGCTCAAACAGCCTTTTGGCGAAGGCTGTGTCGCTTTGGCCCACGTCGGCCCAAAAATAGAAGCCGGCAGGCGGGATGTGTAGATCAAGCTTGCCCTCAAGAATAGCGCTGAACGCTTTGAACTTGTCGGTATACAGGCGACGATTCTCGGCGACGTGTTCTTCATCGTTCCAGGCCGCCACGCTGGCCATTTGAATGGTGGTCGACATGGCCGAGCCGTGGTAGGTGCGGTAACGAAGAAATGCCTTGATCAGATCTGCATCGCCTGCCACATAGCCCGAACGTAACCCCGGTGCGTTTGAGCGCTTGGAGAGGCTGGAGAACACAATCAAGTTATTGTAATCCGATCGGCCAAGCCGGCTTGCTGCTTCAAGCCCGCCGATAGGAGCTGCGGTGCCATCAAGGTAAATTTCTGAATAACACTCGTCCGAGGCGATGACAATGTTGTACTCGTCAGCCAAATCAAACAGCTTTTGCCAATCCTCAAGTGAATAGACCGCACCTGTAGGGTTGTTCGGGGAACACACATACATCAGCTTTGTCTTGGCCAGTATGTCGGGACTGAGTGCATGAAAGTCCGATAAACCTGTTGCGGGATCGATGTTGACGAAGACCGGGCTTGCGCCACCAAGAAATGTGGCTCCTTCGTAAATTTGATAGAAGGGGTTTGGAAAAACGACATGGCTGTCGACTTCACACCCGTCCAAAACAACCTGAGCGAAAGAAAATAACGCCTCACGCGAGCCTAAAATCGGCAAAACCTGAGTTTCAGGGTCTACCAAGGCATCAAATCGCCGCAGTATCCAGTCAGAAATTGCTTTTCTCAACACCGGCAAACCTTGCGTGCCCGGGTAAACCGACAAGCCGTCCAGATTGTCGAGCAATGCCTGCTTGATCAGCGCAGGCGTAGGGTGCTTGGGCTCACCAATGGACAGATTGACGTGGGCCAGGCCACCTGTGTGCTGGCTGCCCGCGAACAATGCCCGAAGGCGTTCAAATGGATAAGGCTGAAGTTTGTCGAGGTTTTTCAAGGAGTTCACCGGAATTGCTGTTTAACCAATCGTGTTGAGCCAAGCGCTACTAAGCGTGCGCTTCCAGCCCCTAGCATTTAGCCGCGAGTCGGGTTCATGGTTGAAATGGAGTCCAGTTCAACTTTCGGCAAAGGCTGAAAGCTGGCATGGCGGTGTTCAGCCACCACGGTGGTGTACACGCCGCCCCGAACGTACCATTTTGCGGTCAGTTTCATGTAACGGGGGTCGGTTGCGGCCACCAGATCGTCCAGAATCTTGTTGGTGACTGCTTCGTGGAATGCACCTTCTTCGCGATAGCTCCACATGTACATTTTCAGGCTTTTCAGCTCAACATTCTTCTGGTTGGGCAGGTAGTCGATCACCAAAGTGGCGAAATCGGGCTGACCTGTCAACGGACAAAGGCACGTAAATTCAGGCACTTCGATGTGAACGTGATAAGGCCGATCCGGGTTTGGGTTCGGGAAAGTCTGTAAATCGCGGCTGGGTTTGTTACTCATAATTCTCTCGTGGGCCTCTTGAGCCTGTTGGGCCCTTTGGCCAGTGTGGCGTTAAACAACTCAATCATCCTGCCAACTAAGGGCGAGGGCCCGGCGTAAAGCTCAAAGGCTTTGCTATTATAAGGTCAGCGGGTTTTCATGTTCCCGTGGGTTGAAGTTTTTATTCGTTCTATTGGTCTCATTTCCACTTCATCGTGCGATTAACTCACATTCGTTTAGCTGGCTTTAAGTCATTTGTTGAACCGACGTCCTTTGCCGTGCCCAGTAATCTGGTTGGCGTAGTAGGGCCGAACGGCTGTGGCAAATCCAATATCATCGATGCGGTGCGTTGGGTTTTGGGCGAATCCAAGGCTTCCGAGTTGCGGGGTGAGTCGATGCAAGACGTGATCTTTAACGGCTCGACTAACCGAAAGGCAGCCTCACGCGCCAGCGTGGAACTGGTATTCGACAATGCCGAAGGCCGCGCGGGCGGAAGCTGGAATCAGTACTCGGAAATTTCAGTGAAGCGCGTCCTGACACGAGATGGCGCCTCAACCTACTACATCAATCAGCAGGCGGTTCGTCGCCGTGATGTTCAGGACATTTTCCTGGGTACGGGCTTGGGGCCACGCGCTTACGCCATCATTGGGCAGGGTATGATTGCCCGAATTATTGAGGCTCGCCCGGAAGAACTGCGAATTTTCCTGGAAGAAGCTGCGGGGGTATCCAAATACAAGGAACGTCGCCGCGAAACAGGTAATCGCCTGGCCGATACCCGCGACAACCTGACCCGAATCGAAGACATTCTTCGCGAATTGACCAGCCAAATTGAGCGACTGGAACAGCAGGCCACCGTCGCCCGCCAGTTCAAGGAACTTGAAGAGGCCAAGAATACCAAGCAGCGTTTGCTTTGGTACATTCGTTATGCTGAAGCGCTGGAACAGAAAAACACTGGCCAAGCCAAGCTAGAGCGTGCCAAAGCCGATCTTGAGGCCATTCAAAGCAAATCGATCAGCACTCAAACCGAGCTGTTTGCCGTGCGTGAAAAACAAGTAGATGCACAGCAGCAACTTGAAAACGAGCAAACCCAATGGATAGAAGCCAACCGACAGGTCAGTCGCCTGGAAGCGGATTTGCGCGTGATGGCAGAATCGCGTGCCCGCTTGGGTGCCCGTGTGGCCGAGCTTGAACTTGAAATTCAGAATTGGGCTGTTCGCGAAGAAGATGCCAAGGCCCGACTGGAAGAGATCAGTGGTTCTTCTGAGGAACAGCAAGCCGAACTGGAAGAGAGAATCATCGCGCTTGAGGAAGCTGAACTGGCAGTTGAGCCTGTGGAGTTGGCCTTGCAGGCAGCGCGATCTGCGGTTGATCAAAAACGGGCAGGTGTGATGCAGATTCAGCAGGCGCTGAGTCAAGTGTCTTCTCAACAAGAATCAGCCAGCCGGGCAGAAAACACCATTCAGGTGAAGCTGGACAGGCTTGAAAGCGAAAAGCAGCAAATTGCTGCCCCGTCTGTGCATGAGTTGGATGAAGTGCAAGCCAGAGTTCAGTCGCTTGAACACGAGCTTGGCGTGGCCACCAACAACCTTGCAGACGTTGAAAGCAGGTTGGCGGCAGGTAGTTCCGAGCTTGACCATGTGCAAGCCGCATTCAATGCCGAGCGCGACAAACACGCCAACGCGCAAGCGCAATTGCAGGCACTTGAAAAATTAAATGAACAACTTGCAGAAAGCGCCGAGTTGAAGCCTTGGGTAGAAAGCAGCGGCCTGAGTGACACCCCTCGGTTGCTCGGCAAACTACAGGTGGAGCGTGGCTGGGAACGAGCGCTGGAGTCGGCATTGCGGGAATCGCTGGACAGTTTTCAGGTACGAACGCTGGACATGGTTGAAGGATTCGCCAAACAGCCGCCACCAGCGCGTGTTGCCTTTATTGAATCATCGGGTCACAGCGCCGGTACCAATCTATCGGTTGGCCCGGAAGACCTGGCCAGTTTGGTGCGCAGTTCAGATTCGGCCATTCAGCAATCCTTGATTCAATCGTTGGCTGGTTACCTTCTGGCCCCCGATTTGCAAGCTGCATTGGCAAAAAGAAAAAGCCTGAAACCAGGCCAGCGAATCTTCACGCCACAAGGACATTGCGTGAGCGCAACCGGAGTGTCTTTTTACGCAGCCGACAATGCCCAAAGTGGTCGGCTTGAGCGCCAGCAGCAAATTGAAGCCTTGCGCACTGAGGTGCGTGCGCTCGACATGTTGAAAAATGAATCCATGGCCAAGCGTGATCAATTGCAATTGCGTACCGGCGAAATGAAAGCCAATGTGGTGCAAGCGCGTAATTTGGTTGAAAGTTTGACCAAGCGATTACATGAAGCCCAGGTTCAGCTGATTCGCTTGCAAGAACAGCAAAGCAGGGCAGACAGCCGCCGGGAGCAAATTGGTTTGGATCTCGCTTTGCTGCAAAGTGAACTGGAAGAACAGCGGGCCATTTTGCTTGAATCCGAAGACAAATACGCCGAACTGGACGAGCAGCTTGCGGTGGCCAGCGATGCACTGGAAAGTCAGAAAGACAAAGTGACGCAAGCGGAGCAGGCACTGCGTGACAAACAGGCGCAAGTTCAAAATGCATTGCGTAGAAAGCAAGATGCCGAATTCAATATTCGCAATCAGGAATCGCGCCAGAAAGAATGTGAACGCGACCTTGCATTTGCCAACAGTCAAATTCAGCAAATTCAGCAACGCAAACAACTTGCACTGGCGGAACTTGAAGGGCTTTCTGAAACCGAAGGTCAAGAGGCTTTGCAGGCTGCGCTCGAAGAACGGGTCATCGCAGAAGAAAGAGTAGCAGTTTCTCGCGATGCGCTCGAACAGATTATGGCAAAGGTTTCAGAGCTTGAACGAGCAGAAAAAGAAAGTGACAAACAGGCAGATCCCTTGCGGGATGCGGTTCAAGACCTTGCCTTGAAAATCCAGGCCGCCGAACTCACGATTGAACAGTACAAAAACTTGATGGATGAAGTGCAAGCCGATGTAAACGAATTGGGCCAGCAATTCGTTGCCATGGAGGTGCCCCCCAAAGCGTCTGTGCTTCAGGCGGAGGTCACGCGCCTTACCAACGGCATGCAAGAGTTGGGGGCCGTGAATTTGGCGGCACTGGATGAACTGGCTGCCGCAACAGAAAGAAAATCATTCCTTGACCAACAGGCTGGCGACCTGATCGAAGCCATGGAAACCCTTGAGGATGCAATCCGCAAAATTGACAAAGAAACACGCGACCTTCTTTCTGAAACTTTCGGTGTGGTTAACGGACATTTCTCGCGCCTGTTTCCCAAGTTGTTTGGTGGTGGAGAAGCACGCTTGGTCATGACTGGCGACGAAATTCTGGATGCTGGGGTACAGGTATTTGCTCAACCGCCGGGCAAGAAAAACGGCACCATTCATTTGTTGTCGGGTGGAGAGAAGGCACTGACTGCAACAGCGCTTGTTTTCGCGATCTTCGAATTGAATCCTGCACCGTTCTGCTTGCTCGACGAAGTCGATGCGCCGCTGGACGACGCAAACACCGAGCGCTTTACGCGCCTGGTCAAACAAATGTCTGAACAAACCCAGTTTTTGTTCATTTCCCACAATAAAATCGCCATGGAAATGGCACAGCAGCTGATCGGCGTCACGATGCAGGAGAAAGGTGTTTCCCGCATTGTTGCCGTTGATTTGGCAGCTGCAGAAAAAATGGCAACGGAAACCGTATGAACGACCTACAACTTACCCTGCTGATTGTTGGCGGTGGCGGCATTGCTGCCATGATCGCTTACAACTGGTGGCAAGATTATCGACTGCGCAAACAGGCCAGCGAACGGTTTGGCGAAACGGACCAGGACCCGCTGTTGAATACAGGTTCAGTCAAGTCCGGATTTGAGCGTACAGAACCCGGGTTCTCCGGCTCGCAAGACTTTGCTCCTTCCACTGAATTTGATGAATCAAGTTTAGAGGCGAGTTTTGATGCGCCCCAAAATGACAGTCATTTGCAAAATGAACCACAAATGACGATCGACAAACGTTTGTTTGCAGATTTCATCATCCGTTTTGACGAAGAGAAAGATGCCAATACCTGGAAAACGCTAGTCGACGGCCTGGAGCAAATCAATCGCAAGCGCATTATTTATTCTGCAAGCCCCGACACCGCGGAAAGCGCTGAAATACTCTGGTTTAAGGCCAGCCCCTATAGCGGCACAGCGAAATCCTTGAAGGCCAGCGTGCAAATTGCCAATCGCAAGGGGCCGCTGAGTTCGATCGAGTTTTCTGAAGTGCTTGGAAAATTCAAGCGATTTGCCGAAGACCAGAATGCAGACATTGAATTCCCCGAAATGAAAGAGGTCGTGGCCAAAGCCGAAACGCTAGACCAAGCCGCTGCTGCCCTGGATACGCTGTTGGGTCTACATTGCCTGTTACCGGAAACCGTGCAGGAAAGTACCGCTGTGGACATGCTTGCAGTGGCGGGGTGGGTACAAAAAGGTCATCAATGGTTTCTCAGCGATGAGTCGGGTACTTTGGCCAGCATGGTGATTCACAACGCACCCGGTAAACGTCTGCTGAGTTTCAGTATTGACGTACCAAATTCAGCGGAACCCATCAAAGCTTTGGGAGACATTGTTACTGTGTGTCATGGCATGAATGAAAAGTTTGGCGCACCGTTGATGGATGACTCGGGTAGAACCTTGAGTACGCAGGCGATTGAGGGCATTTACAACCAGTTGATTGAACGAGTGCGCAATCTGACCGACTCTGGCTTCAAACCGGGCGCACCCGTGGCTCGCATTTTGTTTTCATGACCAATCTGGATCTGTTTGACAGCAAGGGCAGTGGCGACAATTCCGACTCCAGGGGCGAGTCGCCAACTGTGGCCATGCGTCGCTTGATTGATCTGTTAAACCGCTGGGAGCATGCCTACTATGTGCTCGATGCACCTGAAGTACCGGACTCTGAATATGACAAGGTGTATCGGTCTCTTCAACAAATCGAGAACAATCACCCCGAGCTGATTCAGAATGACTCCCCCACGCAACGCGTCGGTGGCAAACCCGCAGATGGCTTCGAGCAGGTCAGGCACCGCGTGCCCATGCTTTCACTTGGAAATGCATTTGAGGACAGCGATGTGCTTGCCTTTGACCGACGCGTCAAAGAACTGGCCGACCTACCGATCGACACCACGATTGCGTACGCAGTTGACCCAAAGTTTGACGGCTTGGCGATTTCAATACACTACACCAATGGAATGTTCGACCAGGCCATTACCCGTGGCGATGGAACCGTGGGTGAAGACGTGTCCGCCAATGTGAAAACCATTCGAAGCTTACCCCTGAAATTGAAAGGCAGTGTAGTACCTGCACACCTTGAAATTCGGGGTGAAATCTTTATGACTAAAAAAGATTTCCTTCAAATGAATCAGCGACAGGCTGAACTTGGTTTAAAAGTATTTGCAAACCCGCGCAATGCTGCGGCCGGTACCATTCGACAACTCGATCCCAAAGTAGCCGCCAGTCGACCACTGCGGTTTTACTGCTATGGTGCAGCCCTTGAACGTGAGCAGCTGCGAGAACTGAAAAGTCAATCCGCCATGATGAAATGGTTGGCGGCCTTGGGCTTGCCTGTTTCAGAACTTAGCCAGACGGCCACGGGTGCCGAGGGCCTTTTAAGTTTTTATCGCAGCGTAGGCGGGCGTCGCAGCACATTGCCTTTTGAAATAGACGGTGTGGTTTACAAGGTTGATTCCTTTGACCTTCAGGATCAACTTGGTTATGTCGCCAAAGCACCTCGATTTGCGGTAGCTCACAAGTTTCCTCCCGATGAAGTGCTTAGCCGATTGCTGAACATTGAAGTTCAGGTGGGGCGCACAGGGTCAATCACTCCGGTTGCAAAACTGGAGCCAGTAAAGGTCGGTGGCGTTGTGGTGTCGTCTGCCACTTTGCACAATCTGGATGAAATTCAGCGCAAAGATTTGCGGGTGGGTGACCAGGTTTTGGTTCGCCGCGCAGGCGACGTTATTCCAGAGGTTTTACCTTTCCCGGGCAACCAACGCAGCCCAGTCAGCTCTGCTTTTGTCATGCCGACACATTGCCCAATATGCAACTCATTGGTTAGAAAAGAAGAAGGTGAGGCGGCCTTCAGATGCACGGGTGGTTTGGTCTGCAAAGCGCAACTCACGCAGTCCATAATTCATTTTGCGCACCGGCGTGCCATTGACATCGAAGGCTTGGGTAGTAAGCTGGTTGAAGTGTTGGTCGACAAAGAATGGGTGAAAACACCAGCCGACCTTTTTCGCCTTGAATTTGACGCTCTGGTTCAGCTTGAGCGCATGGGCGACAAATCGGCACGGAATCTGCTCGACAGCATTGATAAGGCCAAACAAACCACATTTGGCAGGTTTTTATTCGGCTTGGGAATACGACATGTTGGAGAGGCCACAGCCCGTGATTTGGCAGCATACTTCAAGAATGTTGAGCGGCTGATGAACGCCTCGGAAGAGGAGCTGCTTGAGGTCAACGATGTTGGGCCTGTGGTGGCTGCATCCATACGGCAATTTTTTGATGAACCTGCCAATCAGCAAGTTGTTCGTGAATTGATTTCGCTTGGGCTCTCCTGGCCAGCCGAGGAAACTCAGACTACGGATGAATCCCATCCGTTTTTTGGAAAAACATTTGTGCTGACTGGCACACTGAGTCAATACAGTCGAGACGAGGCTGGCGCGTTAATCGTTGCTCGGGGTGGAAAGGTGACCGGCTCTGTGTCTAAAAAAACCGATTATTTGTTGGCCGGGGAAGCAGCCGGCAGCAAACTGGAGAAGGCCACAGCCTTGGGCGTTGCGGTGCTTGATGAAAGTACATTTCAAGGTATGCTTTAGATAAATAATATTATTGCGTTTATTTTTTTATTTCCATTGAACGACCACTGAGCGAACAATCATGACCCGAGTTAGAAAAGCTGTATTTCCTGTTGCGGGTATGGGCACCCGATTTTTGCCTGCCACCAAAGCAAGTCCCAAAGAAATGATGCCCGTGGTCGACAAGCCACTTATTCAATATGCCGTTGAAGAGGCACTAGAAGCGGGTTTGAGCGAGCTTGTTTTTATTACGGGTCGAAGCAAGCGTTCTATCGAAGATCATTTCGACAAAGCCTATGAGCTTGAGGCGGAGTTGCAGGCTCGCGGCAAAACTGCCTTGCTTGAAATAGTAAAGAATATTGTACCCAGCCATGTGAACTGTATTTACATTCGCCAGATGGAGCCTTTGGGTCTAGGCCATGCCGTGCTTTGTGCAGAACCAGTTGTCGGCACCGAGCCTTTTGCAGTTTTGTTGGCCGACGACTTGATGGACGTGGACAAAGGCACGCCCTCGGTCACTCATCAAATGGTCAAGGTTTTTGAGCGGGAACATGCAAGCGTATTGGCTGTGCAGGAAGTGGATCCTTCTGAGACGAAGTCGTATGGTATCGTCTCCAGCACCCCCTGGAACAATCGCTCCGAGCGTGTCAACGCCATCGTTGAAAAACCAGATCCCAAAGATGCACCGACCAATCTCGCTGTGGTGGGACGTTACGTGCTGAATTCTCAAATTTTTGATCACATCCGTAAAACGGGTAAGGGTGCTGGCGGAGAAATTCAGCTGACTGACGGTATTGCCTCACTACTGGAAGATCAACCAGTATTGGCCTACCGCTTCACCGGAACCCGTTTCGACTGCGGCTCGAAAATGGGTTACCTGAAAGCGACTGTGGAACTCGGACTGAAACACCACGAGGTGGCTGCTGAATTCGCTCAGTACCTCAAAGACAGGAAGTAAACCATGTATGCAGTGTTGGGAGGAAGTGGTCTAAGCCAATTGCCAGGTTTTGAAATTACCATGCGAAAGGTTCAACGAACCCCCTATGGTGAACCATCAGGCGCACTCACGATTGGCATGCTTGCAGGCCATGAAATCGTTTTTTTGGCACGCCACGGCTATGGGCACACCATCGCCCCCCATCAAATTAATTACCGGGCCAACATCTGGGCTTTGTCACAACTGAATATTGACGGTATTTTGTCGGTGGCCTCAGTGGGTGGAATTCGCCCCGATTTAAAGCCCGGGCAATTGGTGGTTCCTGATCAAATCCTGGACTATACCCATGGGCGTAACGCCACATTTTTTGAAGGCGACAACCAGGCGGTGCAACACATCGACTTCACATGGCCTTACGATCAGGCGCTTCGTACGTCATTGTGTCTTGCGGCCGACTCTGTCGGTGAACAGGTGGTGCAGGGCGGTTGTTATGCCTGTACACAAGGCCCCCGTTTGGAAACCGCAGCGGAAGTGAAGCGCTTGGCACGCGATGGAGCAGATATTGTCGGTATGACCGGGATGCCTGAAGCCTGCTTGGCCCGAGAACTTGAAATACCTTACGCACACCTTGCGTTGGTGGTAAATCAGGCTGCAGGAGTCGGAGAGAGCGCGCAGGAAATTTCTCACGCCCAAATCAGCAAAACTGTCCACGAAGGAATGGGTAGAGTGATGGGCATCATCAAATCAATGGTGCAACTGCACGACGAATGAAAGGGCAGTGGATTGTGCACCCTCATTGTTCCTAAATTGACAGCAACTCAAGAAGCTCGGCTTCCAGTTGAATTTGAAGCTTTCCTGAATTCAAAGACTGCCCGTACAGCAAAAAGGTATCCTCAGCCCGTTCACCCAAAGTCATGATTTTGGCGGTTTGTACGTTGACTTTGTATTGCGCCAGAAGCCTTGTAATCGAGTAAAGCAGGCCCGTACGGTCAGTGGCCGACACGGTCAATAAATATTGATTCCCTTTTTCATCTGGTTTCAAATCGACAGAAGGGCGCACTGGAAAGTGTCTGGATTGTCTGGACATTCGCCCGAACACGGGTGGTTCCAACGGTTGACGTTTGACGAGTCGGTCTTGAAGCTCTGCTTCGAGCAGCGAGAGGGTTTCCCGGTAAAACTCATGATGACTGTCGTGCTGAATCAGAAAAGAATCAAGTGCATAGCCGTGCGAAGTCGTGTGAATTTTCGCATCCAGAATGCTCAAATTCTTGGAGTCAAAATAGCCACAAATTCGGGCAAAAAGATCCATTTCATCGCGGGTATACACCAGCAGTTCCAAGCCTTCGCCAATCGGAGATAGTCGCGCCTTTACGATCGGCTGTTCAGCATCTACACGCCAGTACAGGTGCCGCGTATGCCAGGCAATATCGCTGGGCCCTTGTCTGAGAAAGTACGACACATCAAGCTGGGCCCAAAGTTTGTCCTGAACATCATCTGAAAGCGCATACAGTCGCAGAATTCGGCGAGCCTCTGCTTGCTGTTCAGCGAGCATTTGTCTCCGGTTGGGCGCCTCGCCACCCAAATACTTTAATGTCAGGCGATAGAGGTCTTCCAGCAGTTTGCCTTTCCATGCGTTCCATACTTTTGGACTGGTACCGCGAATATCGGCAACAGTGAGCAGATAAAGGGCTGTCAGGTTGCGGGGAGTTTTAACCAGTGCAGCAAACTCCTTGAGTACTTCGACATCGGACAAATCTTTCTTTTGCGCTGTATTCGACATGGTCAAGTGGTGCTTCACCAGAAAAGCCACCAAATCAGTGTTTTCCTGATTCAAGCCATGATCTTTACAGAACTTGCGGGCGTCTACTTCGCCCAACACACTGTGGTCACCGCCCCGGCCTTTGGCCACATCGTGAAACAAGGCAGCAACGTACAACAACCAATGGTCGTCAAAATTGGCCATTAATTGGCTGCAGTAGGGGTACTCGTGTGCGTGTTCGGCCATCGTAAATCGACGCAAGTTACGAACAACCGTCAAAATATGCTGATCAACCGTATACACGTGAAACAAATCATGCTGCATTTGTCCCACAATTTTCCGAAAGACCGGCAGGTACCTTCCCAATACACTGGTCTCATTCATGCGCCGTAACTCATGAACAATGCCTTGCGGTTGCTTGAAAAACTCGATAAACAAAGCCTTGTTGACTGGATTTTTCCTGAATTCGCTGTTGATTTTTACCCGGCTGTGCCACAGCTGTCGCAGCATTCGCGCACTCATGCCTTTCAAGCGTGGGTTTTGTTGCATCACGATAAAAGCGCGAAGCATTGCAGAGGGGTTTCGCGCGAACACGTCATCGTCCCGAATGTCCAGCAGAGAATCTGTTTCCTGAAACTCGTTGTCGATCACGACCGGCTCCGCATTGGCACCGAAAATCGACAGCTCAATATTTTGAAGCAATATAGTGTTCAGCTGCATTACCGCCTTGGCAGCCAAATAATACTGTTGCATCAGCTGTTCGCTTGATCGTTTTGCAGAAGTGGGACGATAACCCAAAGACTCCGCTAGCTGGGTTTGCACATCGTACACAAGTCTGTCTTCCCGGCGACCAGTGGTTACATGCAGTTGATATCGAATTTTCTTGAGCGTTCGCTCGTTATTTCTTAATTTGGCGGCTTCAAAGGGGGTAATTAAACCCTTTTTGGCCATTTCAGCCCAACTATTACCCAAATTGGCAGCCCGGCAAACCCACAAAATGACATGAAGATCGCGGAGCCCGCCAGGACTTTCCTTGCAGTTGGGCTCAAGGCTATAGGGCGTTTCCTGGTACTTGGCATGTCGCTGCCGAAGTTCAAGAGTTTTCTTGCGAAAAAAAGTTTTTACTTCAAGTAAATTCTTAAGACTAGAATTCAAAGATTTGAAGTTGCTACTGTTTCCAGCAAGTAATCGAGATTCTACGAGTGCGGTTTGAACAGTGATGTCCTTGCCAGCTTCCTCAACACATTGTGCCGTTGTTCTGACGCTGTGCCCGATTTCAAGACCAATGTCCCAGCCTGAGCCACAAAAGGTTTCAAGCTTCTCGGTGTTGATTTCATCGGGTTCCTTATCGATCAGGATCAACACGTCCACATCAGAAAAAGGAAACAATTCACCCCTTCCGTAGCCACCCACGGCGACCAGGCTGTATTGCTTCGGCATACCGATGGCGTTCCATAGAGAGACCAAAGCCTCATCCACACTCTCGCAACGCTTTTTCAAAACTGCTTCCACCGCAGATGCAGGCGTGTTTTGATCAAAAGGCGTGAGCCATTGATGGGCTTGGTTTTTCAAATGGGTTTTGATACTCACTCGCACCACATTCAAGTCAAGTGCAGCCGATTTATTCACCGTGGTCGCCGGTTTTTCGCTCAAGTCAAGCCGCCCGTGTTTTCAAACGTGGATTGGCTGGTGTGCCAGCCGACTGAGTCAAAATTTCGTAGCCATCGGCTGTAACCAAAACCGTGTGCTCCCACTGCGCTGACAAACTGTGGTCTTTGGTCACAATGGTCCAGCCATCGGGCATTTCCTTAATTTCCCGTCGACCCGCATTCAGCATGGGTTCAATTGTGAAAATCATGCCTTCTTGCAGTTTTACACCGGTACCGGGTTTACCATAGTGCAACACCTGCGGTTCCTCATGAAACTTGGTGCCAATTCCATGGCCACAAAACTCCCGAACTACTGAATAACCGAAACCTTCTGCAAATTTTTGAATGGCTGCGCCCACATCGCCCAGCGTGGCACCTGGCCGCACCTGCTCAATGCCAATCCACATGGCCTCGAAGGTGATCTCGCACAAACGCCGCGCCGCCAGTGAACCTTCGCCCACGATAAACATGCGACTGGTATCACCGTGGTAACCGTCTTTGATGACCGTGATGTCTATGTTGATGATGTCGCCGTTTTTAAGTTTTTTGGGTCCAGGTACGCCGTGACAAATTTGATGATTGACCGATGTACAAATTGATTTGGGGTAGGGCGTGTAACCTGGCGGCGCATAATTCAATGGCGCGGGAATGGTTCCCTGCACATTCACCATGTAATCGTGGCAAAGTTTATCGAGTTCTTCGGTAGTAATGCCGGCGACCACGTGTGGGCCGATAAAATCCAGCACTTCTGAGGCCAAACGGCCGGCAACACGCATTTTTTCAATGTCGTGCTCGTTTTTAATCACAATATCCATGGTTTTGTTTAATTCCTGCTTGAGCTAACGTATTTTAACCGAGTATAATCTCGGGCTGCTCTGGCGCTATGGCTAACTGACGTAGTTAGTTGACGCTTAAGAGTAAATTTAATGGTTTGTGCGACAGGGTGCTAGCAATTGTTGGTTTATTAACCCGATGTTGGCCCAGTACAAACCCATTTAACCCTGTCTATACTGGAGAAATTCATGGCAGCATCAATGCGCGAAATGCTGGAAGCTGGTTGCCACTTTGGCCACCAAACTCGCTTCTGGAACCCAAAAATGGCCCCTTACATTTACGGCCATCGTAACAAAATTCACATTATCAACCTGGAAAAAACCGTTGTTATGCTCGACGACGCGCTGAAATTCGTAAAGCGCCTGTCAGCCAACCGCGGCAACATCCTGTTTGTGTGTACCAAGCGTCAGGCCAAAGAAATCATCGCTGAAGAAGCACAGCGTTGTGGCATGCCTTATGTTGACCAGCGCTGGCTGGGTGGCATGTTGACCAACTTCAAAACAGTAAAAACATCCATCAAGCGCCTGAAAGACATGGAAGCCATCATCGCCGACGGCGGTACTGAGCGCATGTCCAAGAAAGAAGCCTTGATGTTCGCCCGTGAACTTGAAAAGCTGAACCAGTCAATTGGTGGCATTAAAGACATGCCTACACTGCCTGACGCCATTTTCGTGTGCGACGTGGGTTACCACAAAATTGCCATTACTGAAGCCGAAAAGCTTGGCATTCCAGTGGTAGGTATTGTGGATACCAACCACTCTCCAGCTGGTGTTAGCTACATCATTCCTGGTAACGATGACTCGGCCCGCGCCATCCGTTTGTACGCCCGTTCAGTAGCCGACGCCGTATTGGCAGGCCGTGACCAGGCTGTAAACGATGTGGTTGAAGCCATCAAAGGCGGCGACGATTTCGTTGAAGTGTCTGAAGAGGGAGCTGAAGGCTAACCAAGCCTTTGCCTTCCGATGGGGCGATCAGTCGCCCCTTTTTTTTATCTAATTCAGAATCCGACTTTAGGAGAAAATCAATGGCTGAAATTACAGCAGCAATGGTTAAAGTACTGCGCGAGAAAACTGATGCGCCGATGATGGAATGCAAAAAAGCCCTGACTGAAGCCGCTGGCGACATGGAAAAGGCAGAAGAAATTTTGCGCGTCAAGCTGGGTAGCAAAGCCGGCAAGGCCGCCGCCCGAGTGACCGCTGAGGGCTTGGTTGGCATTTATATCAATGATTCCAGTAATTTGGGAACGATTGTTGAAGTCAATTGCGAGACTGACTTCGTGGCGAAAAACGACGACTTCCTGGCTTTTGTGGCCAATGTGTCCAAGTTGATTGCTGACCACAACCCGGCTGATGTAGAAGCACTGTCAGCGTTGCCTTTGGGCGAAGGTACAGTTGAAACGGTTCGTGCAGCCTTGATCGGCAAAATTGGCGAAAACATGTCCGTACGTCGTTTTAAGCGCGTTGAAGCAAAAGGCAGCCTGAGCTCGTACATCCATGGTGGCAAAATTGGCGTGCTGGTTGACTACACTGGCCCCGATGAAAACGTGGGTAAAGACGTTGCTTTGCACATCGCTGCGACAAAACCAAAGGCCTTGCATGAAAGCGGCGTGCCACAGGAAGACATTGACCGCGAGCGTTCAGTGGCCAAAGCCAAAGCAGAAGAGTCTGGCAAGCCAGCCGACATCGCAGAGAAAATGGTTGAAGGTTCTATCAAGAAATTCTTGAAAGAAGTTGCCCTGCTGTCTCAGCCTTTTGTTAAAGATGACAAGCTGACCGTTGAAGCAATGTTGAAGAGCAAGGGTAGCGAAATAAATGGCTTCGACCTGTTCATCGTCGGTGAAGGCATTGAAAAGAAGGTAAACGATTTCGCCGCTGAAGTTGCCGCACAAGCTGCAGCCGCCGCCGCAGGCCGTTAATTCCTTTATTTGAAGAGGGGTTTCTCGACTCGGGAAGCCCCTTTTTATTTGCACGTCTACGAAGTTCTGTGCTTTACGTTATAGAATCCTGACAATGATCCAACAAGAGGCTTGAATGTCAGCATACAAACGTGTGTTACTCAAATTGTCAGGCGAAGCCCTGATGGGTGAAGACTCCTACGGCATCAACCGTCAAACCATTGAAAGAATGGTTGCTGAAGTTGCAGAAGTCTCCGCATCAGGAGTGGAATTGGCAGTTGTTATTGGTGGCGGCAATATTTTCCGGGGAATAGCCCCTGGCGCAGCCGGGATGGACAGGGCCACAGCGGACTACATGGGCATGATGGCCACTGTAATGAACGCACTGGCATTGCAGGACGCGTTTCGGCGTGCTGGCGTTGAGGCAAGGGTTCAATCTGCGCTCAACATTGAGCAGGTTGTTGAGCCTTACATCCGACCCAAAGCCATTCGATACCTTGAAGAAGGCAAAGTTGTTATATTTGCAGCAGGAACCGGGAATCCGTTCTTTACAACCGATACCGCGGCGGCATTGCGCGGCTCTGAAATTGGCGCTGAGGTTGTGCTCAAAGCCACGAAAGTAGATGGCATTTACACCGCTGACCCCAATAAAGATCCCACTGCAACCCGTTACGAGAGAATTTCGTTCAACGAAGCGATTTCAAAAAACCTCGAAGTCATGGACGCCACTGCATTCGCTTTGTGCCGCGATCAGAAGCTTCCAATTCGAGTATTTTCCATCAACAAGCCCGGCGCATTGCACCGCGCAGTTGCTGGTGAGAACGAGGGCACCTTGGTGCACATGTAACTAACTGACCATCCAACCGACTAATTAATCCACTAATTAATCCAATAAGGCAGTGAGAATTTAATCATGAGCGTTGCAAACATTCGTAAAACGACCGAAGAAAAGATGGTGAAATCCATCGAATCCCTGAAAACCGATTTGCAGAAAGTACGCACCGGACGCGCCCACACAGGCATTTTGGATCACGTACAAGTCGATTATTACGGCTCCATGGTGCCAATATCGCAGGTTGCAAACCTGAGTCTGGCTGATGCGCGGACCATTGTCGTTCAGCCGTGGGAAAAAAATATGGCCAATGCTGTGGAAAAGGCCATTCGCGAATCAGACCTTGGTCTGAACCCCGCGTCAATGGGTGAAACCATTCGTGTTCCAATGCCTGCCTTGACTGAAGAGCGGCGCAAAGAGTTGACCAAATTCATCAAAGGCGAAGGTGAGCAAACCAAAGTTGCTATTCGTAACCTGCGCCGTGATGCCAACGAGGCGCTGAAGCGCTTGGTGAACGACAAGGAAATTTCAGAGGACGATGAGCGTCGAGCGCAGGCAGACATCCAAAAATTGACCGACAAGTTCGTATCCGAAGTCGATCAGGTTTTGCAGTCCAAAGAAGCCGAAATCATGACGGTTTAAGTCGGTTATGACCGTCTACACTAGCTCAACATTGGATGTGCCCTGCACATCCAACATTCCAAAGCACGTTGCAATCGTGATGGATGGAAATGGCCGTTGGGCAAAAAGCCGCCTTATGCCCCGATTTGCGGGACACAAGCGTGGCGTAGACGCTGTCAAGCGCACAGTCCAGGCTTGTTGTGAACTAGGCGTTGAGCACCTTACACTCTTTGCTTTTTCGTCTGAGAACTGGCGCCGGCCCGAAGAAGAAGTCAGCCTGCTAATGCGCCTGTTTATACGAGTGCTGCGCAAAGACGTGGAAGCCATGCACCGTGAAAATATTTGCCTGAGAATTATTGGCGACACCACCGCGTTTGAGCCCGAGCTGCAGGCGGCCATCTCCTCCGCCGAAGAACTCACCAAAAACAACACCCGCCTGTTTTTAAACATTGCAGCCAATTACGGCGGCCGCTGGGATATTCTCCAAGCGACAAAAAGCATGCTGAAATGCAATCCCGAGTTGGCCAACAATCCGAATCAAATTTCGGAAACTGATCTTTCCAGACATTTGTGCCTGCAAGGCAGCCCCGAGCCAGACCTTTTCATCCGTACTGGTGGCGAGCAACGAGTATCCAATTTCCTGTTGTGGCAGTTGGCGTACACTGAGTTTTATTTCACAGATAAATTTTGGCCTGATTTCGGCAAGCCGATGCTGCTTGAGGCCATTGATTCCTATAACAACAGAGAACGACGCTTTGGTCGAACCTCCGAGCAAATTCAGCCCCCAGTGGCCAATGTTCGGCAATCCGCCCAGTGATTCAGTTCTCAATCGAGACATATCATGCTTAGAACGCGTGTGATCACGGCTGTGATCCTGCTGATCGTGTTGCTTGTGGTTCTGTTGTATGGCGGCGAAATCGGCTGGAATCTTTTCGTTTTGACAGTACTTGTGGGTGCATTCTGGGAGTGGGCTCGCCTTGGTTTGTATGAGCCAGTAAAAGCCGTCGCCTATGCAGTTGCGGGGGGCGCTCTGTGTGTCGTAATAGAGCGCTCGGTCAATCTACAAACCCAAGCCTTTCCTTTGCTTGCCTTGGCCAGCGTATTCTGGGTCGCTTTTGCCCCCTGGTGCCTCAGAAATGTATCCGTGGGTGTTATGGCCAACAAAACGCTTTACGGCCTGGTTGGCTTCATTCTGGTTGCTGCAGCGGGTTTGGCCTTGGTCATCACAAAAACCTACGGTATTGTTTTCCTGCTCAGCACCATCGCGATTTGCTTCGCTGCAGATATTTTTGCCTACTTCTTCGGTAAAACCTTCGGCAAACGCAAGCTTGCGCCCCGAATCTCTCCAGGCAAAAGCTGGGAAGGTGCAATCGGAGGGGCGTTCAGTGTGGTGGCACTCAGTTGGTTGGTTGTTTTGCTGGCAGCCTCCTATCCTGAACTGAAGAACACTTGGCAGGCCATGGCCTTTGAACGTTGGCACCCAATCGTGTTCACATTCTGGCTGGTGGTATTGAGCGCTTACAGTGTGGTGGGCGACTTGTTTGAATCGATGCTTAAACGCAGGGCTGGGCTAAAGGACAGCAGTCAATTATTGCCGGGCCATGGTGGCGTTCTAGACCGGATTGATGCACAGTTGCCCGTACTGCCCCTTGCAATTTTACTGGTTAGTGCAGTGGTGGCCTGAGTCGAACAATGAATTTGCAGAAGTTACTTATTTTGGGTGCCACTGGCACCATTGGTGTCAACACCCTTGACGTGATCGCAAGGCACCCGAATCGTTTTCAGGTGTACGGCCTGGCTGCAGGAAAAAACATTGAATTGTTGTACTCACAGGCCTGTGCGCACCGCCCCAAGGCCTTGATTATCTGTGACACCACAGCACTGGAACAGTGGCACGCCTTGGGTTTCAGCGCGAAACTTCGCGAGAAACTGGGTTATATGCCCGACATTGGGGGGCAGGCTGATCTTGAAGAACTGTGTCAAAGCGCACAAGTTGATATTGTTGTCGCCGCAATAGTTGGCTCTGCCGGGCTAAAACCCACGCTTAGTGCATTACAAGCCGGGAAAAGGGTGCTGCTTGCCAACAAGGAATCCTTGGTACTTGCAGGGCAGTTCATGATCCAGGCTTGCTTGCGTTCAGGCGCCACAATTTTGCCGGTCGATTCGGAACACAATGCGATTTACCAGTGCTTACCCGCGAATTATGATCTCAGCAGAGCAACTGAATTCGGCATAGAAAGATTGGTTTTAACCGCGTCTGGCGGCCCTTTCAGAAACAAAAGTCTCGCGGAACTTTCTCAGGTCAGTCCTGCCCAAGCGATTGCGCATCCGAACTGGGTGATGGGGCGTAAAATTTCAGTAGACAGCGCCACCATGGCGAACAAAGGACTGGAATTGATCGAAGCGCTGTGGCTGTTTGGTCTACCCGCCAAACAACTTTCGGTACTGGTTCACCCTCAATCCATTGTTCATTCACTGGTGGAGTACAAAGACGGTAGCATGCTGGCACAACTGGGGTGTCCTGACATGAGAACGCCGATCGCTCACGTTTTGGGTTTACCAGACCGAATTGAATCAGGCTCACCCCGTTTGAATTTGGCTGCCTTGGGCAAGCTCGACTTCGAGGAACCCGACTTGAGTCGTTTCCCGATGCTAAAACTGGCTTTCGATGTGCTTGAGAAACCCGACACCATGGCCCCTGTGTTTAATGCGGCCAATGAAATGGCAGTAGACTTGTTTTTGAATGAAAAGATTGCTTATATGGACATTGTGAAGTTGACGCAAATGTGTATGTCCCGCTTTGCGTTGTCGTCCATTGCGAATCTGGATGACGCCTTTGCGTTGGACAGCGAAGTGCGCGCTTATGCAACCGAAAGCGCTGAAAAGTTTTAAACACAGGATTTAAATGCTGAATTCAATTGTTTCATTCCTGATTGCCTTGGGCATTCTGGTTTTCATTCACGAATATGGCCACTACTCTGTGGCCCGCTTCTACGGCGTGCGCGTCATACGTTTCTCTGTGGGTTTTGGCAAACCAATATTCAGATGGATTAATCGAAAAACCAAAGTGGAATGGACTGTTTCATGGATTCCCTTGGGCGGTTATGTCCGGATGCTGGATGAGCGGGACCCTGACAGCCTGAAGGGTCACGACATTGAACTCTCCGAAGCATTCAATCGCAAGCCTGTTGGCCAGCGTATTGCGATTGTTCTGGCTGGCCCCTTGGCCAACCTTATCCTTGCTGCCCTTATTTACGGCTTTTTGGCTTACATGCAACCCATGGGCCTTGCAACCCAGGTTTCAGAGCCAATCCCCAATTCAGTTGCTGCAAATGCGGGCTTGATGGGCGGCGATGAAATTACCGAGGTAAACGGCGATCGCACCAAAAACTGGAATGAAGTGTCTTGGGCGTTGATCAAAGCTCGGCTCTTCCGCGACGACCTCTCGATTAAAGTAAATCGTGGTGGATATGAGTTATTCCTTGAGCCGGTTCAATCCTCTGAGGTAGATGCAGAGCTGGGGCCCGCCCTGACGCGTGAGCTTGGTTTTTCTCCGGTCGAGAAAAGCGTATTGGTTCGAGCAGTGAGTGAAGGCAGTGCGGCTGCGGTCGCCGGTTTTATGGCCAATGACCAGTTGCTCAGTGTTGATGGTATTCCTGTTGAAACATCGGCCCAATTTACAAGCCTGATCAAAGAACGTCCGGCGCTGGAGACCACTGTTCGCATTCGCCGGAATGATCAAGACATCAGCCTGTTGGCATTACCTGAAAAAACCCAGCTTGAAAATGGCGAAACCATTGGTAGATTGGGTTTATCGATTGGCGGCGAGTCGGTGATCGTGAATAACCCCCTGAATCCGTTTGAATCGATCGTTGAGGGTACCGGCCGAATGATTGAAGTCAGCGTATTCTCGCTGGCCGCGTTGGGTAAAATGGTGACAGGCGATTTGTCCTGGAACCACCTCAGCGGGCCAGTGTCCATTGCATCGGCTGCCGGTGAATCATCAAGCCTTGGGATTCTTCCTTTTTTCGGTTTTCTAGCCATGGTTTCTGTTAGCCTAGGCATTTTGAATCTTTTGCCAATCCCTCTCTTGGATGGTGGGCACTTGATGTATTATTTGGCCGAAATCGTCAGAGGCAAGCCAGTTGATGAAGTTTGGCAAATTCGAGGTCAAAAACTGGGTATTTTGCTGATTGGCATATTGACCAGTGTTGCTTTTTTTAATGATATTCAAAGGCTAATTTTCTAAAGGCCTTCATATATTGGTTCCAGCCTGACGGGGCTGGTAGGAACGATCTGAATGACAATAAGAAGTACTCTGTTTCCAGCGCGCTTGGTTTACCCAGTCGTGGCCACCTGTGCTTTGTCGGTGGGCGTTGTACATGCCCAGGCAACCCAGTTTGTGGTGAAAGACATTGAGGTGGAAGGATTGCGCCGCACTGAAGCGGGCACGGTATTTAGCTACCTGCCCATTCGCGTGGGTGATACATTTACCGATGAAAAGGCTCTGCAGGCCATTCGTTCACTGTTTGCAACCGGTTTTTTTGAAGACGTCAAAATTTCGGCGAAGGGCGACGTGCTGGTTGTAACCGTGGTAGAACGCCCGGCGATCGCCTCCGTAGAAATTAATGGCACCAAGGAATTCGACAAAGAAACCTTGAAAGAGGCGCTGAAAGGCGTGGGTATCGGTGAGTCACTTATTTTTGACAAATCACTACTCGACAAAGCCGAGCAGGAACTGAAGCGTCAATACCTATCCCGCAGCAAATATGGCGCACAGGTTCAAACCCGGGTTGACCAATTGGCGCGCAACCGCGTTGGCATTACTTTTAATGTCGACGAAGGGGAGTCCGCATCCATCAAACAGCTGAAAATTCTTGGGGCAAAAGACTTCGAGGAAGAAGAGCTGCTTGAGGAATTCGAACTGAGTACCGGCGGCTGGATGTCGTGGTATAGCAAAAATGATCAGTATTCCCGTCAAAAGCTGAGCGGCGACATTGAAAAGCTACGCTCCTTTTACCTAAACCGTGGTTATGCCGATTTCAACATCGAAAACACCCAGGTTCAAATTGCACCCAACAAGCAAGATATTTTCATCACCATTACCATCAAGGAAGGTGAAAAGTTTACTTTCGGCGACATTGAGCTTACCGGCCAACTGCTGGGGCGAGACGATGAGCTGCGATCTTTGATCAAAATGAAAAAAGGCGAAACCTTCAATGGCGAATTGCTGACTGACAGTTCCAAAGCCATTCAGGATCGCCTGGGTAACTATGGCTATGCATTTGCCAATGCCAACGTCATCCCCGACCTCGACCGTGAAAAACGCGTCGTCAACATCAATATGGCAGTTGATACCGGTAAACGGGTGTATGTTCGCCGCATGAATGTGGGCGGCAATACTCGCACCAAAGACGAAGTCATTCGCCGCGAATTCCGTCAGTTTGAATCGTCCTGGTATGACTCCAGAAAAATTCAGTTGTCCAAGGAACGGGTTGACCGCTTGGGTTACTTCTCCAATGTGGACATCGAAACCCAACCTGTACCGGGCACATCTGATCAAATCGATGTGAACATGCAGGTGGAGGAAAAGCCGACTGGCAATCTCTTGCTGGGTGCCGGTATTTCAAGTACGGACAGCTTGGTGCTTTCAGCAGCCATTCAGCAGCAAAACCTGTTTGGAACCGGGAAAACAGTAGGGCTGGAGTTGAATACCAGCAAAGTGAACCGCACAATTTCGTTTTCACAAACAGATCCGTACTTCACAATCGATGGGGTTTCCCGCAGCTTTGAGGTGTATAACCGTCGCACAGACCCAAGTGAATTGAATCTGGGTGACTACATCATTGAAACCACGGGCGCGGGCCTTCGCTTTGGTTATCCAATCAGCGAATTCGAACGCATTTCGTTTGGTGCAGGTTACGAAGGCACAGACCTTGAAGTGGGCCCGTTTAGTCCAGATCGCTTCCAGCGATATGTGAACGACTTTGGCAATTCAAGCTATGCCGTGTTGCTCAACGCTGGTTACTCGTTCGACTCTCGCGATTCTGCAATAGCCCCCACGCGCGGTCGGGTGACCCGTTTGACAGCGGAATATGCAACTCCGCTGGGCGATCAAGAGTTCATTCGCACCACTTATCAGGAACAGTTTTACTTCCCGATTGGCAAGCTTTACACCCTGGCATTGAACGGTGAAGTGACCGGTGGTTTCGGTCTTGGCGACTCGCCTTATCCAATTTTCCGCAATGTATACGCAGGTGGTATTGGTACGGTTCGAGGCTATCGCTCATCTACCCTGGGACCACGTGATGCTGACAATGTACCCATTGGTGGCTCCAAGCGCGTTATTGCCAATGCAGAGTTTTTCTTCCCGATTCCGGGTATGTCGAAAGACCGCACCTTCAGGGCATTTACCTTCCTTGACGCAGGCAATGTTTTCCAAACCAATGAGAAAATCAAGTTTGGTGAATTGAGATACTCAACCGGTGTCGGTATTTCCTGGCTGTCCCCAGTTGGACCATTGAAGTTCAGCTTGGGTGTACCGCTGAACCGTGAGCCGCAGGATGAAACCCAACGTGTTCAGTTCACGATTGGTACAGGCTTCTAAATTCGAACAAATATTGGAGAATGGTTTTGAATAGTGTGAAAAAATTGTTGATTGGTGGTGCCTTGTCTCTGGCGGTTGTACTGCCAACCATGTCCCACGCCCAAGCAGCGACCAAGATTGGATTTGTGAACACGGAGCGTATTTTGCGTGATTCCAAGTTTGCCGTGGAATCTCAAAAGAAACTGGAACGTGATTTTTCCAAGCGCCAGAAAGAACTGGAAGATCTAGCCACAAAGGTGAAAGCAGAAGCCACCAAATTGGACAAAGACGCCATTACCTTGCCTGAGGCAGAGAAGGTTCGTCGTCAGCGTGACCTGGCTGAAATGGACCGTGATTTCCAACGCAAGCGTCGCGAATTCGAGGAAGACCTCGCGCAGCGCAAAAACCAAGTGGTAGGTGAGTTGGTTGAGCGTGCCAATCGCGTGATTCGCCAGATTGCTGAAAAGGAAAACTACGACATTATTTTCCAGGAAGCCGTGTATGCCAACAAGCGCATCGACATTACCGACCAAGTTCTCAGCAGCTTGGACAACGCGAAGTAAACCACATCAATGAATTTCATTGAAACGAAGCTCAGCACACTGCTAGAGCAGTTTGGCGGTCGACTGGCTTCGTTTGGTGATGCCCCGGCGATGTCTGATGACATTTCTCTGGTCGGGATACAACCGCTGGAAAAAGCCGGTGTCAAGCACCTTGGCTTCATGGCCAATCCCAAGTTTCGCGATCAACTGCTTTTAACCAAAGCAGGCGTAATTCTTGTCCGTGAATCGCAATTTGAGTCGCTTTGCCAATTTCTTAAAGAAAGTGAAAAGCCCGTGCCCAACTCAGTGGCATGGTTGGTTAGCGACCCTTACCTGTACTACGCCAAATTGCAACAGTGGTGGGTAGCCCACAGTGAATTCAAACCCGCACCTGGTATTCACCCACGTGCTGTTGTAGATCCAACTGCCACCATTGCTCCCGGCGCCATGATTGCAGCAAATTGTGTGATTGGAGCCCATGCCAAAGTGGGCGAGGGTAGCAGAATTGAGGCGGGCGTTGTTCTTGGCAACCATGTTGAAGTAGGAGCCGAAACACGCATTTATCCAAACGTGACCGTCTACGACGAATGCACCATAGGCTCGCATTGTATTTTGCATGCGGGTGTAGTGATCGGCGCAGATGGCTTTGGCTTCGCCAACGAGAAAGGAAGGTGGGTCAAAATACCGCAGGTGGGTCGCGTGTTGATCGCAGATCACGTGGAAATCGGCGCCAACACAACCATCGACAGGGGTGCGTTGGACGACACCTTGATTGGTTTTGGAGTAAAACTGGATAATCAAATCCAGATCGCTCACAATGTCACCATAGGCGAACATTCTGCCATGGCTGGCTGTGTGGGTATTGCAGGCAGCACAAGCATTGGCGCGCGTTGTACGGTGGGCGGTGCCGCGATGGTGTTTGGTCACCTCAATATTCCAGAGGGTACGCATGTGTCTGGGGCGTCGGTGGTGATGAGCAGCATCAAAGAACCTGGTGCCTACACCGGAATTTTCCCCTTGCAAGAACACAAGGATTGGGAGAAAACTGCCGTGACTCTCAAGCAATTACTCAAGTTGCGCCACGAAGTGCGCGAGTTGAAAAACAAGCGATAACAAGCAAGCCGAAATAACAATAAACCCAAATTAAAAGTGTGAACTCAGAAGCTATGAATACGCCAGTTATGGACATCAAAGGCATTTTGGAAAATTTGCCGCACCGATACCCTTTTGTACTCGTTGATCGAGTGCTTGAACTTGAACCCAATGTTCGAATTCTGGCGCAGAAAAACGTCAGCTACAACGAGCCATTCTTTCCCGGGCACTTCCCGATTCACCCGGTGATGCCTGGGGTATTAATCATGGAAGCTTTGGCGCAGGCTGCGGGGCTTTTGTCATTCAAATCCATGGAAGCAGCACCGGACAAAAACCTGGTGTACTACTTTGTCGGTATCGACAATTGTCGTTTCAAGCGCCCTGTGGTGCCGGGTGATGTTTTGATGCTGGATGTTCAGGTGGAGCGTGTTTCGCGCGGTATCTGGAAGTATGCTGCGAAAGCGCTTGTGGATGGCAATGTGGTCGCACTGGCAGATTTGATGTGCACGGCCCGCGAAGTTTAAGGAATACTTTCAAATGCCGATACACGCGTCTGCAATCGTTGATCCCAATGCCGAGCTGGACAGCACGGTCGAAGTAGGACCATTTTCCGTGATTGGGCCCAATGTAAAAATTGGCGCTCGCACGAAGATAGGACCACACATGATCATCAGCGGTCACACGACCATTGGTGAGGACAACGTATTTCATGGCTCTGCCACCATTGGCGGTGACCCTCAGGACAAGAAATACAAGGGTGAGCCCACCGAACTGATCATTGGTGACCGCAACACCGTTCGGGAATACTGCACCTTCAATACGGGTACTGTGCAGGACGGTGGTAAAACCACCCTGGCCAATGACAACTGGATTATGGCTTACGTGCACATTGCTCATGACTGTCACATCGGCAGCAACACCATCATCGCCAACAGCGTGCAACTGGCTGGTCATGTCATTATTGGTGATTGGGTCATTCTGGGTGGCATGAGCGGTGTACACCAATTCATACGCGTGGGTGACCATGCCATGACTGCTTTTCAAACCAAGCTGATGCAGGATGTACCACCTTTCGTGATGGCAGCAGGGTACCCCGCCGCGCCCGCCGGCATTAACTCGGAAGGTTTGAAGCGCAGAGGTTTTTCACCCGATGCAATCTTGAATATCAAGCGGGCGTACAAAGCGATTTATCGCCAGGGGCTGAGCATTGCAGAGGCAAAGGAAGCAATTGATTCGTTGACCTTATCGGCACCAGACGATGCCAAGCAACACCTTGTTCACATGAAAACATTTCTTGACGAAGCCACCCGCGGCATTATTCGTTAAGTCATGGCGAACACACGCACTCCTTACTCCACTCAGCCTGTGGATTTGGCCATTGCAGTGGGTGAGGCCTCAGGTGACTGGATTGGTGCCTTGGCTATTGAGCATTTGATACAAACCCAAACGCTAACCATGGAGGGCATTGCGGGCCCGAAGCTTCGCGATTTGGGTGTCAAACCCTTGCACGGCTCTGAAGAGTTGTCAGTGCGTGGCTATGTTGAGGTACTTCGCCATTTGCCGCGTTTGCTGAAAATGCGCAAGAATCTGATTCAACACTGGTCAGTCACCAATCGACCCAAGGTGTTTGTAGGTGTAGACGCTCCCGATTTCAATTTGAACCTTGAGCTCGCCCTTCGCGAAAGTGGCGTACCGACTGTGCATGTGGTTTGCCCATCGATTTGGGCCTGGCGCATGGAGCGCATTCACAAGATCAAAGCAGCCTGTAGCCATGTGTTGTGCATTTTCCCGTTTGAGCCAGAACTTCTGGCCAAAGAAGGGATTTCAGCAACCTACATTGGCCATCCCATGGCGGCGCTGGTGCCCGAAACAATCGACCCAACGGCCTACCGAACCAAGCTGGATTTGCAAAGTGAAGGGCAGCTGCTCGCAGTATTGCCAGGTAGCCGCGGCGCTGAGGTCAAACACATTGGACCTGCCTTTGTTCAAGCCTGCGTTGAACTATTAAAGCAAAAACCAGACTTGCGGTTTGTAACGCCTATGCCACCGGCCAGTGCATTGCTCAACATGTTCAGGATGATGATTCCACCACAACTACTGGATCGGTGGACATTGATCGAAGGTAAGTCCCATGAGTGCATGGCAGCGGCAGATGCCGTCATGTTGGCCAGTGGCACCGCGACACTGGAGGCAATGATGTACCGCAAACCCATGGTTATTGCCTACAAAATGCCGTGGCTGAGCTACCAAATGATGAAAGGCAAGGGCTACCAACCCTTTGTGGGCTTGCCCAACATTTTACTGAATGAATTTGCGGTGCCCGAATTACTGCAAGACGATGCAACTCCCTCGGCGCTGGCGCAAAAAGCACTGTTCCAACTCGACAACGACACCAACCGTACCAGGCTTCAATCGCTCTTCGCCGAGCAACACCAACGCTTGTTGAAGCCGTCTGGAGAAATTGCGAGTCGCGTAATTCAGCAGGTGATGAATGGCTAAGTTCCAGGAGTGGTCTGAAATTCAGGCTTATGCTGAACAACACAGCTTGCAGGTGATTGGTGTGGATGAAGCGGGGCGCGGTCCTTTGTGTGGTCCCGTGGTGGCTGGCGCGGCATTGTTGAATCAGCCCAATACTATCGACGGATTGGCCTGCTCTAAAACACTCTCAGCCAAAAAGCGTGACAGTCTTGAAACAGCCATTCGACGCAATGCCAAAGCGTGTGCTGTGGCCCACGCCACTGTAGAGGAAATTGATCGCCTGAATATACTGCAGGCCAGTTTGCTGGCGATGTGGCGGGCCGTTGACTTGGTGCTTGATCAAACTGGTCTGAAACCGAAGCAATGCTTGATTGCAGTGGACGGCAACAAATTGCCAAAATGGCCTTACCAAGCAATTGCAGTGGTGAAAGGGGACACCAAAATTCCCGCGATTTCCGCTGCCTCCATTCTGGCCAAGGTGGCCCGCGACGAGTGGTGTAAAACCCATGCTTTGCAATTTCCACAATACGAACTTGATATTCACATGGGCTACCCCACTGCACGTCATATGGCTTTGCTGTTAGAACACGGTGCTACACAGTTACACAGAAAATCGTTCCGACCAGTGCGTGAGGCCCTGGAACGCGCACAACAGAGCTCAACGTTCTAAAGGCGCACATGAGTTACGAACGCAATTTTACGCAGATTGAATCAGCCCAAAATGAACGACTTAAAGCAGCCATCAAACTGCTTTCATCCAATCATGCCTTGCGCAACAGCGGTCTGGCGGCGGCGGAGGGTTTGCACCTTGCTGAAACGCTTCTGCACCTACCGGGTGCCCATATTGAATCAGTCTGGATTCCTCAAAGTTTGTTGAACAAACCGGAATGGTTAACCATGTCGGCCTTGAGCGATGTACTGGAGAATGGTGAAGTGCGCTGTCTGGTACTCAGCGACACACTTTATTCAAAGCTTAGTAAGTTGAACACCCCCACCGGACCCATGATTTTCTTTAAACCGGTGAATGCCAGCGCAACCATTGATTTAAAGCAGGACATCGCCTTGCTGGACGGCATTCAAGACCCCGGCAATGTAGGCACTTTGTTGCGCAATTGTGCTGCAGCCGGAGTTCAGCAAGTGGCATTAAGTGACCACAGTGCCTGGGTTTGGAGTGACAAGGTGCTGCGTGCAGGTATGGGCGCTCAGTTCGGCTTGCAGCTATACACTGAGTTGGACTTGCTGCAAGCGCTTTCAGCGGCTAAATCAAAAATACCGGTGCGCGTCACCAGCCTGCATCCCAAAAGCGTTGACTTGTTTAACGCCGATTTAAAACCAGCAGGTGTATGGGTTTTTGGTAGCGAAGGGCAGGGCGTAAGCCAGGCCTGGCTAGACCGCGCCAGTGAACACATAAGAATTCCACAAAGCAAGACCATTGAAAGCCTGAACGTGGGCAGCAGCAGCGCAGTGTGTTTATTTGAACAATTCAGGCAAAGGCGGTAAAATAAAAATACACTGTATACTTGAACAGTGGTATTTGGACTTCGCTGCATGCACCTGCATCTTGTTTGGCTGAAAAAAGACCTGCGCCTTAGCGACCATGCTCCCTGGCATGCGGCAACAAAAGCCGCCAAGGAAAGCAATGGTTGCGTAGTAGCCTTGTATTGTCTTGAACCCAAGCTGATTAGGCAGCCCGACAGTGCTCCCCAACATTTTGAATTCGCCCGAGAAAGTTTACAAGAACTCGCGGAGCAATTGCCCGAGCATGTGCCTTTGCTGTTGGCCAAAGCCAATGCACCTGTTGCCTTGCAAACAATGGCTTTGTGCTGCCAGCAAATCAGTATTTACAGTCACCAAGAAACCGGAAACTGGGCCAGTTTCGTCCGCGACAAGGAAGTGAAAGCCAGGTGTGAAAGCCATTCGATAGCCTGGCTTGAATTCCAAAACAACGCAGTGGTGCGCAAATTAAAAAACCGGGATGAATGGGGCAAGCTGTGGCTAGACACGATGCGCAAACCCGTTTTACCTGTCCCTGATTTCTCGGAATTACCGCAAGCGACCTGGTTTGATTTTCCGCAAAACTTTCAGCAGCAACTGGAAGTCAATGGTTTGCCATGTGTGCAATTGAACCGTTCACTCTGGCCGCAATGGGCTCAGTATGTACATTTTTACCCCAAACATTTAACAGACAAAACCTTGCGTCAGCGGGGTGGCAGGCAACAGGCACAACGCTGTTTGAGTGAATTTTTGAGCGAACGCGGCATGAATTACCGCTTCGAAATGTCAAGCCCCTTGAGTGCAGAATCGGCTTGTTCGCGCCTGTCGCCATACCTTGCATTTGGCGTGATTTCCATTCGGGAAATGCTGGAGGCATTGAGTCATGCACGCCAGCAATTGACTGAAAGCAGCTTGCTACCCAAAGCACAAACACAGTGGAAGCAATCCCTGAAATCGTTCGAGAGCCGTTTGCATTGGCATTGCCACTTTATTCAAAAACTTGAAAGTGAACCTGAGCTTGAATTTCGATCAGCGCACCGAGGACTGAACGCGATGCGAAATTTCGCCGAGCTAAGCCCGGAAGAAAATCAAAAGGCGCTGGCGTGGATAGAGGGGCGTACCGGTTTTCCAATGGTGGATGCCTGCATGCGAATGTTGCGCGCCACTGGCTGGGTTAACTTTCGCATGCGTGCCATGCTGGTGGCCTTCGCCTCTTACCAGCTATGGCTGGATTGGCGACACACTGCCCCCATGTTGGCGCGCGAATTCCTTGACTATGAACCTGGTATTCACTACCCACAGTTTCAAATGCAGTCTGGCGTCACGGGCATCAATACCTTGCGCATTTACAACCCCGTGAAACAGGCCAAGGATCACGACCCGCAAGGCGTGTTTATTCGACGCTGGATACCCGAGCTGAAAAATATTCCTGACCCCTGGATCGGCGAACCCTGGAATACCCCCCAGCTAATTCAACAGGAATGCGGCTGCATAGTGGGTGAAGATTATCCATGGCCAGTGGTTGATCCGGACACGGCGATTTCCAAAGCACGTTCCAACATTACCGAGTTCAGGCAACGCAAAGGCTATGTTGAAGAGTCCAAGCGGGTGTATGAAAAACACGGCTCAAGAAACCCGAACCGGAATGGCAATCCAGCACCGCGCGGTAAAAATAAAAAAATCGACACTCAGCTAATAGAAACAGAAACGAACAAGCAACAAAGCTTGTTTTAATAAATTGGCGAACCCAAATTCAACTGCTGCAAAATAGTGGTTGAGATTTCTTCGATGGATTTGCTCGTTGAACTCAACCAGCTGATTCCCTCGCGACGCATCATGAATTCCGCGGCCTTGATTTCCTGCCTGCAATTTTCAAGCGACGCATATTTACTGCCGGGGCGGCGCTCGTTGCGTATTTCGCTCAAGCGTTCAGGCGAGATCGACAGCCCGAAAATCTTTTCTTTGAAAGGGGGTAGGGCAGCGGGCAATTCACCACGCTCAAAATCTTCTGGAATCAAGGGGTAGTTGGCAGCCTTGATGCCGTATTGCATGGCCAGATAAAGGCTTGTTGGAGTTTTGCCTGATCGGGAAACACCCACCAAAATGACGTCAGCAGCTTGGAGGTCTTTGTGGGTTTGCCCGTCATCGTGTGCCAGAGTGTAGTTAATCGCCTCAATGCGGTTTTTGTATTGTTCATTGTCCGCTATGGTGTGCGAACGACCAATACGGTGCGTGCTTTTGATGTTCAGTTCTTTTTCCAAGGGCTCAACAAAGGTCAGAAACAAATCCATGAATACGCCATCGGCCTGCTTTACAACGTCGTTGATCATTGAATTCACCAAAGTGCTGAAAACAAGTGGTTTCTGACCATCATATTTGGCAATGTCATTGATCTTTTGACGAGCAGAAATTGCCTTCACTTCTGAATCAATGAACGGGATTCGGATCTGCTTGAAACGGATGCCTTCGAATTGTGACAACACAGAGTGACCAAGGGTTTCCGCGGTAATGCCTGTGCCGTCGGACACAAAAACCACGGTGCGTTCCTGGCTTACATTTTCTGACATGAATCAATCCTGTGTGTATCGGTGGCAAAAAGACGGGTTACAGTTACAATCATAAAAAGAAATCAGGGGAAATAGTCGATGCGTGTGCGCCCAAATCGCCGCATTCACTATTTCTTTTGAACTACAAGGTGAATCAATGTCAACAAATCAAGGAGTTAGCCCAACAGCACTCGTTGCGCCATTCGAACAACTTCGAATGGAAGATGTGGAAACTGTCGGTGGTAAAAACTCGTCACTGGGTGAAATGATCTCCCAGTTGGCGGAAACGGGTGTTCGTGTACCCGGCGGCTTTGCAACCACGGCCCACGCATTCCGGGAATTCCTGAAAGCCAACAATCTGGTTGAGCGCATCAATGCAAAACTCGACGCCCTGAATGTGGACGATGTTCGCGCACTGACCCAAGCCGGTGCTGAAATTCGCCAGTGGGTAATTGATGCTCCGCTGCCCGCCGACCTTGAGGCGGGTATTCGTGAATCCTACGCCACGATGATGGCGCAAAGCGGTGGCGATATTTCTGTGGCAGTGCGTTCTTCAGCCACGGCAGAAGACCTGCCTGACGCTTCGTTTGCAGGTCAGCAGGAGTCTTTCCTGAACGTCACCGGCATTGACGATGTGCTGGAAAAGATCAAGGAAGTGTTTGCCTCACTGTACAACGATCGCGCCATTTCTTACCGGGTACACAAGGGCTTCGCCCATGCCGATGTCGCGCTTAGTGCGGGCGTGCAGCGCATGGTTCGTTCTGACAAAGCGGCTTCTGGCGTAATGTTCACCATGGACACCGAAAGCGGTTTTGATCAGGTGGTATTCATCACGTCCAGCTATGGCTTGGGTGAAACAGTGGTGCAGGGTGCAGTTAACCCGGACGAGTTTTACGTGTTCAAGCCCACTTTGGCCGAAGGCAAGTACCCCATTATTCGCCGTCAGATCGGATCCAAATTGATCAAGATGGAATTTGACCTGCAGAAAGAAAGTGGCAAAAGTGTGCGTACGGTCGATGTTCCGGCCGAGCAGCGCAACCGCTATTCACTGAATGACGATGATGTAATCGAATTGGCGAAGTACGCCATGATTATTGAGAAACATTACGGTCGTCCAATGGACATTGAGTGGGGCAAAGACGGTATTGATGGCAAGCTGTACATTCTGCAAGCCCGCCCTGAAACCGTGAATTCGCAGAAAGACAATGACGTGCAGTTGCGTTATAAGCTCAAGGGCAATTCAGCGATTTTGAGTTCAGGACGAGCCATTGGCCAGAAAATTGGTGCAGGTTCCGTGCGGGTGATCAACGATTCTTCCGAGATGGACCGTGTGCAGGCTGGCGATATTCTGGTGACCGACATGACAGACCCCAACTGGGAACCTGTCATGAAGCGTGCAGCGGCGATTGTCACCAATCGTGGCGGGCGCACTTGCCACGCCGCGATCATTGCCCGTGAACTGGGTATTCCTGCGGTGGTGGGTTGTGGTGATGCCACCGAAAAGCTGACTGAAGGCATGCTGGTCACAGTCAGCTGTTCAGAAGGCGACACCGGTTACATTTACGAGGGCTTGCTGGAGACAGAAGTCAGCGAAGTAAAACGCGGTGCCTTGCCTGAAATTCCAGTGAAAATCATGATGAACGTGGGCAATCCACAACTGGCCTTTGAGTTTTGCCAGTTGCCCAACAAAGGCGTTGGCTTGGCCCGTCTGGAATTCATTATCAACAATGCGATCGGTATTCATCCGAAAGCCATTCTTGATTATCCCAATGTCGATGCCGACTTGAAAAAAGCGGTAGAAAGCGTGGCGCGTGGCCATGCCAGCCCGGTTGCATTTTTTGTGGACAAACTGGCGGAGGGTGTTGCCACCATCGCAGCAGCGTTTTATCCCAAACCAGTCATTGTTCGTATGTCCGATTTCAAATCCAACGAATACCGCAAGCTGATCGGCGGCAGCCGCTACGAACCCGAAGAGGAGAACCCGATGCTCGGTTTCCGCGGTGCAGCCCGATACATTTCCGAGGAGTTTGCCGAGTGTTTCGAAATGGAATGCCTGGCCCTGAAACGTGTTCGTGAGCAAATGGGACTGGACAACGTTCAAATCATGATTCCGTTTGTGCGCACTTTGAATCAGGCAGCCAAAGTGGTTGACCTGCTGGGTCGTAACGGACTGAAGCGTGGTGAGAATGGATTGAAAGTGGTCATGATGTGCGAGGTGCCGTCCAACGCTGTACTGGCGGATCAATTCCTGGAGTACTTTGACGGCTTCTCGATTGGCTCCAACGATCTAACCCAACTTACTTTGGGTCTGGACCGCGATTCTGGCCTGGACATTCTGGCTGCGGATTTCGACGAACGTGACCCAGCCGTGCGTGCCCTGCTAAGCAAAGCGATCGAAGCTTGCAAGGCCAAAGGCAAGTATGTCGGTATTTGCGGGCAAGGGCCCTCAGACCACCCGGATTTTGCATTGTGGCTGGCGGGCGAGGGGATTGAATCCATTTCGCTGAACCCGGACACCGTGATCGATACCTGGCAAAAGCTGGCTGATAAATTTAACAAAAAGTAAGAAGGAGTAACACCATTGAGCAATTTGTCACTGTGGTTGGTATTGGCGGGTATTTTGTTGATTGCCGAAATCACCACAGGTACGTTTTACCTGCTCATGGTGTCTTTGGGGGCGGCCATCGGTGCATTGATGGCCTACCTTGATTATGGTCTCGAAATTCAAATTGGCGCAGCCGCGGTTTTTTCGGTGGCTGGCAGCCTTCTTCTCCGCAACCGCTCGGTCAAGCGAAGCAAAACAGACAAACAACATGACTTGCTCGATATTGGCAATAAACTTGACATTCCAAGCTGGAATGCGGGGGGACGCGCCAATGTGCAATACCGTGGTGCCACTTGGGCAGCGGAGAGCACTGACAGTACGCCTGTAACGGGCCTGCATCAAATTGTCGATGTTCAGGGCAATGTCCTGAAAGTCAAAAGCGTTTCGACACACGCGTAATCGGTTTGGCCTTGTTCCCGGGTCTGCCAATCAAAGGAGAAAATTCATGGAAGTTTCAATTGTCATATTGATTCTGGCGATTGTGTTTGTCAGCCAGGCGCTGCGCATTGTTCCGCAGCAAAGCGCTTGGGTGGTTGAGCGTTTGGGCAAATATGACCGAACCTTGCAGGCTGGTCTGAATTTTCTGGTGCCCTTCATTGAACGGGTTTCATACAAACACTCACTGAAAGAAATTCCGCTGGATGTACCCAGCCAGGTGTGTATTACGAAAGACAATACCCAGCTTCAAGTGGATGGCATTTTATATTTTCAGGTGACTGATGCAATGCGGGCCAGCTATGGCTCAAGCGACTACATCAGCGCAATTACCCAACTGGCGCAAACCACATTGCGATCAATTATTGGCCGCATGGAGCTGGATAAAACCTTTGAAGAGCGTGACATGATCAATGCAGCCATTGTGAACGCATTGGACGAGGCTGCATTGAACTGGGGCGTAAAAGTTCTTCGCTATGAAATCAAGGACTTGACGCCGCCTCGTGAGATTTTACTTTCAATGCAAGCGCAAATTACGGCGGAGCGTGAAAAGCGCGCATTGATTGCGGCTTCCGAGGGTCGAAAACAAGAGCAGATCAACATTGCCAACGGTGAACGAGAGTCGGCAATTGCACGCTCGGAGGGCGATCGAATTGCCGCGATCAACCGTGCGCAAGGTGAGGCAGGTGCAATCAAGGAAATTGCAGAAGCCACCGCCGACGCCCTGCGCAAAGTGGCCGCTGCGGTAGCCGAACCGGGCGGTATGGAGGCAGTGAACCTGAAAGTGGCTGAGCAATACATCGAGGCTTTTTCAGGTGTGGCCAAGGCGGGGAACACGCTAATCCTGCCAGGTGATTTATCGAATATGGGATCGATGGTTGCGGCCGCCATGCAGGTCGTGAAGCAGGGCAAGTAATTACCCTGACGCGAGTTCAGGTTCGGTGGATTTTCATCAACCGTTCCTGCTCCCGTTTCCAGTCCTTGTCTTTCAATGTATCGCGCTTATCATGCTGCTTTTTACCTTTGGCCAAGGCCATGTCCACTTTCACTCGGCCATTCTTGAAATGCAAATTCAAGGGCACCAGTGAATAACCCTTTTGTTCCACCTTGCCAATTAATCGGCTAATTTCTTTCTTGTGCATCAACAACTTGCGTGTGCGCGTGTTGACCGGATTAACATGGGTAGATGCACTGGTCAAAGGCGAAATGTGGCAATTCAGCAGCCACAGCTCGCCGTTGCGAACCACGATGTGGCTTTCCTTGATTTGAACGCGACCATCGCGAATGGATTTGACTTCCCAGCCTTCCAGCACAATACCCGCCTCGTACTTCTCTTCGATGAAGTAATCAAAACCTGCTTTTTTGTTGTCAATAATGCTCATGAATTCGGTGAAAACGTCCTTTGGGTGCGGCGCAGCGTGAAAAACGCTAAAATAGAGAGTTTAATCCTTTCTCCGAGCGGGAAACAAACCCTTCAGCATTCATGGCCATTGTAGAAAAGTCCGTGTTGGTTCATTTTTCCACGCAACAAATGTTCGATTTGGTGCGGGCAGTGGCCGATTATCCCCAATTTTTGCCGTGGTGCGGTGCTGGAAGTGTTGAGCCTGTCGATACCAACACGGAAAAAGCAACGGTCGAAATTGCGTTCAAGGGTGTCAAACAAAGCTTTTGCACCATGAATAAATTGACACCTCATCAGCAAATCCACATGACCCTGGTGGAGGGCCCGTTTACCCATCTGGAGGGTACCTGGCATTTCATTGAACTCACACCCGAGGCCTGCAAAGTGCATTTCAAGCTCGCCTACGAGTTTTCAAGCAAGGTTCTTGAGCAGCTTGTCGGCCCGGTGTTTACAAGCCTTGCCAACAGTTTCGTAGACTCTTTCATTAAACGTGCCGAGTCTTTACACCGCACGGGAGCAGGGCAGTAATGCTTGTGCATTGGCTAGAACTCGGCCCTGGCGATGGCGGTGTGCTTACGTCAACACCCACTCCATTGAACTTGCCCGAAAAAGCCACAGTGGAGCAAGCACTTCAAGCCATCGGCCTCAGCGGTGAGCGTATTAACCTGTTGCTTACAGAACGAGCAGTGGCAGTGTATGGTCTTTACGCAACAGAGGGTATGGTCCTTCACAGCGGCGATCGCATCGAAATTCTGGATGGCCTAAGCTTCGATCCGATGGAAAGTCGACGCAGGCGAGCTCAGCACAAGGTGCTGACAAAACGCCAGAAAGAATTGGCCAAATACGAGCGCCGAAGCCGCAAGCGATCAAAAACGGCCACCTAAAACTTAAATTCCCCGGTTTTTCTGTTTGCAAACCAAAACAGGTACGCTGGGTATCCTTTATAATTCGCTTTTGCGCAAGGAGAAATTGCATGCGTGTCACGCAGAAAGCGTTAACGTTTGATGATGTATTGCTGGTTCCTGCGTTCTCAGACGTTCTTCCCAAAGACACATCCCTGTCTACCCAACTGACCCGAAACATCAGCCTGAACATTCCTTTGGTGTCCGCCGCCATGGACACAGTGACTGAAGCCAGGTTGGCCATTGCCATGGCGCAGGAAGGTGGTATCGGTATCGTTCACAAGAACCTGACAGCAACGCAGCAAGCCGCCGAGGTAGCGAAGGTAAAACGCCATGAATCAGGTGTACTTCGCGATCCGATCACGATCGAGCCTGAGCTCACGGTTCGCCAAGTAATCGCACTTACCCAGCAACATAAAATTTCAGGCCTGCCTGTCGTCAAAAATGGGAAGGTAGTTGGCATTGTCACTAACCGTGATTTGCGTTTCGAAACAAATCTAGACCAACCTGTTTCTAACGTAATGACTCCGCGCGAGCGCTTGGTTACTGTGTCGGAAGATGACAGCCTGGAACAAGCCAAAGCCCTCATGCACAAGCACCGTCTGGAGCGCGTGCTGGTGATGGATGCGGACAATACGCTGAAAGGCCTGATTACGGTTAAAGACATTCAAAAGGCCACCGAACACCCGTGGGCCAGCAAAGATATTCACGGCAAATTGCGCGTAGGTGCGGCTGTGGGTGTGGGTGATGGCACAGAAGATCGCGTTGAAAAGCTCGTGGCCGCTGGCGTAGACGTGATTGTTGTTGATACGGCCCATGGCCACAGCAAGGGCGTATTAGACCGCGTTCGTTGGGTGAAGCAAAACTACCCCCAAGTGGACGTGATTGGTGGCAACATTGCCACGGCCAGCGCGGCCTTGGCCTTGATGGAACATGGCGCAGACGGTGTGAAGGTTGGTATTGGTCCTGGTTCAATTTGTACTACCCGCATTGTGGCTGGCGTAGGTGTTCCCCAAATCAGCGCAATCGCCAATGTAGCCAAGGCCCTGAAGGGCACAGGCGTACCTGTAATTGCAGACGGTGGTATTCGCTATTCTGGCGACATTTCCAAAGCTTTGGCTGCGGGCGCCAGCGCCGCGATGATGGGTGGCATGTTTGCCGGCACCGAAGAAGCGCCCGGTGAAGTCGTGTTGTTCCAAGGGCGCAGCTACAAGGCTTATCGCGGCATGGGTTCTCTAGGTGCCATGACCCAAGGCTCAGCGGATCGCTATTTCCAGGACCCTGCCAACAACGCTGACAAGTTGGTGCCAGAGGGCATCGAGGGTCGAGTGCCGTACAAAGGCTCCGTGCTCTCGATTATTTTCCAGCTGGTGGGTGGTGTTCGTTCATCGATGGGCTATGTGGGTTGCCGCTCAATTTCCGAGATGCACGAGAAGGCTGAGTTTGTAGAAATTTCATCAGCCGGCATCCGGGAGTCGCATGTGCATGATGTTCAAATAACAAAAGAAGCACCAAACTACCATGTTGATTAACAAGGCCTGAATACAGCGAAGCAGCCATGCAAAAACCTGACATTCCACACAACGAAGACGAAAGAACACGGGCGATCCAGAATTTGGGGATGATTTACTCTCCCTCGGAGGCCCGGTTTGATCGAATCACACGTTTGGTCTGTCGGCACTTTGATATTGATACGGCGCTGGTCACCATTGTTTACAAAGAAATTCAATGGTTTAAATCGCTTCAAGGGCTGAACGCTTGCTCCACCGACCGGGAAGTTTCTTTCTGTGGGCACGCCATTCTTAGTGATGAACCACTGGTTGTAGAAAACGCGCTTCTGGACCCGCGATTCATGGACAACCCCTTGGTTGTCGATGGACCGAGGATCCGGTTTTATGCTGGCCAACCCATTCGGGACGCGTTCGGCGTCACCATTGGTACGCTTTGCGTGATTGACAGCGTTCCACGTGCATTTTCTCAGGAAGACAGGCAAGACTTGCGCGATTTCGCGCGCTTGGTTGAAGTTGAAATTGCCAAGCCTGTAGACGACAGCGTGGTCACCCGGTTCGTGCGTTCATTGAACGAAAACCAAAGGTCACTGTTGATTGATCCGATTGTGGGTTCTTGGAACAGGCGCGGCTTTGAGGCATTGCTGGACAAAGAACTGGAACATGCTGTGCGCAAGGGAGAAGATCTTTCCCTGTTGCACGTCAAGCTGGGTTCATTCGATTTGATTTTGAACAGGTTTGGTCATGATCGAATTATTGACTTCACCAAGTTCACCGCATCCATTATTCGCGATGTATTACCAAACGGTTCCAGTATTGGTTCTTTGGGGGCAGATGCATTCGTAGCCGTGTGCTCGGGCATGACCAACTCCGAAGTGGCACGTTTGCTGGAACAGCTAAAAACCCGTTTTGCTGAAACCACACTTGAAACCCATGGCGTGAAAGCGCTGGTTGATGTGGACATCAACTTCCTCAGCCTTACCGGTGAAGACCTTCCATGCACGGCGGTACAGGCAGTGGATCGCTTGTTAAGCCTTAGCTAAGCCTGGTGCCAGTTGCATTGGGTCAATTACTTTTAAGACATTCAAAGAATACTTCATGAATCATCAGAAAATTTTGGTACTCGATTTCGGGTCACAGGTCACACAACTTATTGCCAGACGAGTGCGTGAATGCGGGGTTTTCTGTGAAATTTTACCCTGCGACGCAGACCCGGAACGTATCAAAGAGTATGGGGCATCCGGCATCATTTTGTCGGGTAGCCACCAATCGGCTTACGAAGAAAGCACCGACAAAGCGCCCGAGTTGGTCTTTAATCTTGGCGTACCGGTACTTGGCATTTGCTATGGCATGCAAACCATGGCCATGCAACTTGGAGGCAAGGTTGAAGCGGGTACAGTGCGTGAATTTGGCCATGCGCAAATTCGGGCCCACGGCCACACAAAACTGTTTGATGGCATTCAAGACGAAACCAACGAGCACGGCCATGGCTTGCTGAATGTGTGGATGAGCCATGGTGACAAGGTGACCGAGCTGCCACCCAACTTCAAATTGATGGCCTCTACACCTTCATGCCCAATTGCTGGAATGGCCGATGAGACACGCGGATTCTATGCGGTGCAGTTTCACCCGGAAGTGACGCATACCAAACAGGGCAAGGAAATACTGGCACGCTTTGTACGCGACATTTGCGGCTGCAAAGGTGATTGGTCCATGCCCAGCTTTGTGGATGAGGCAGTCGAAAGAATTAGAGCCCAAGTGGGCACCGATGAAGTTATTCTGGGCCTCTCGGGCGGTGTTGATTCTTCAGTAGCAGCAGCATTGATTCACAAAGCAATTGGAGACCAGCTCACCTGTGTATTTGTAGACCACGGCTTGCTTCGTTTCAAAGAAGGCGAGCAGGTCATGGAAACCTTCGCCAAACATCTGGGTGTACGTGTTGTGCATGTGAACGCCACTGAGGAATTCATGGGGCAGCTCAAAGGCGTCACCGACCCCGAGGCAAAACGTAAAATTATCGGCAAAGCGTTTGTGGATGTATTCCAGCGGGAGGCTGGCATGCGTGCCAATGCCAAATGGCTAGCGCAAGGCACTATTTACCCGGATGTAATTGAATCAGCTGGTGCGAAAACAGGCAAGGCCACCAGCATCAAAAGCCATCACAATGTGGGTGGATTGCCGGACACACTGAACCTTAAATTGCTTGAACCCCTGCGTGACTTGTTCAAGGATGAAGTTCGCAAACTTGGCGTTGAACTTGGGCTTGACCCTGAAATGGTTTACCGCCACCCCTTCCCGGGACCAGGTTTAGGCGTTCGTATTCTGGGCGAAGTGAAAGCCGAATACGCTGAAATTTTGCAGCGCGCCGATGCCGTGTTCATTGAAGAATTGCGCAATACCAAAGCCACTGCTAAAGACGCCGTGGCCGAGTTGTGCTCCGAAGAACAAATTGGAAAAAGCTGGTACGACTTGACCAGTCAGGCTTTTGCCGTTTTCTTGCCGGTGAAATCGGTGGGCGTGATGGGCGATGGCCGCACCTACGAGTATGTTGTAGCCATTCGTGCCGTACAAACCCAGGACTTCATGACGGCACATTGGGCACACCTTCCTTATTCGTTGCTGGGGCGTATTTCCAACCGCATCATCAACGAGGTGAAAGGTGTTAACCGCGTGGTGTACGATGTATCAGGTAAACCACCTGCGACCATTGAATGGGAATAAGCCAGTAGGCGAACCCAGTCACTTACCCCAGCCTTACAAAAAAGCCCGCCAATGCGGGCTTTTTTGCTTTTAAGGGGTGAGGTTTGCCCTAATTCCCGAATGAAAACACACATGCCACCATCATTGGCGATATCTAACTATCGGCGCAGCCCGGCACCGATGGGTACAACGACAATGACAACATGGAGAACCCATGGCAGAAGTAGTGTTGGAGACAAGGGCGTTGACCAAGGAATTCAAAGGATTCACTGCGGTCAGCGATGTGAACTTAAAAGTACAGCGGGGTCATATCCACGCGTTGATCGGCCCCAACGGGGCTGGTAAAACAACCTGTTTCAACCTGTTGACGAAATTCCTGACACCCACATCGGGCCAAATTTTGTTTAACGGCAAAGACATCACCAGTGCCAAGCCTGCCCAAATAGCCAGGCAGGGCATCATCCGATCGTTTCAAATTTCTGCGGTATTCCCGCACCTTACCGTGCTTGAGAATGTACGCATCGGCTTGCAACGCCCACTGGGTAATTCATTCCATTTTTGGAGAAGCGAGAAAAAACTCTCGGTGCTGAATGACAAAGCCATGGCTTTGCTCGCACTGGTTGACCTGGAAAGCTTTGCAGACACTCTCACGGTAGACCTGCCTTACGGCAGGAAGCGTGCATTGGAAATTGCCACCACCTTGGGCATGGAACCCGAATTGATGCTGCTGGATGAACCAACTCAGGGTATGGGGCATGAGGATGTGGACCGCGTAACCCAATTGATCAAGAAAGTATCAGCCGGTCGAACCATTTTGATGGTTGAGCACAATATGAATGTGGTGGCGGGTATTAGCGACCGTATCTCTGTTCTTCAGCGCGGTGCGGTATTGGCCGAAGGAAGCTACGCAGAGGTATCACGCAATCCTGAAGTGATGGAGGCCTACATGGGTTCGAGCACTGGCGTTTTGGAGGGTGCACACTGATGAGCACTGCGCTGGAAATTACCGGACTCAACGCTTGGTATGGCGAATCGCACATTCTGCACAACCTGAATCTGACTGTTAAAACTGGCGAGGTAGTCACGCTTCTTGGAAGAAACGGAGCAGGGCGCACCAGCACACTGCGTGCCATTATGGGTTTGACCGGAGCGCGAAAGGGGTCGATCAAAATCAACGGTACCGAGGCCATCGGCATGCCCACCCACAAAATCGCGCACCTGGGCGTGGGTTATTGCCCGGAAGAGCGCGGCATATTCTCGTCACTGTCAGCAGAAGAGAACCTGATGCTGCCTCCCTTTGTCTCGAAAACAGACAAAGGTATGAGCGTTGCAGAAATTTACGAAATGTTTCCCAACTTGGCCGAACGTAAAAAAAGCCAAGGCACCCGCTTGTCTGGTGGAGAACAGCAAATGTTGGCTGTAGCGCGAATCCTGAGAACTGGCGCAAAACTGCTGTTGCTTGACGAAATCTCGGAAGGGCTAGCACCAGTGATTGTTCAGGCTTTGGCCAAAATGATCACCACACTAAAATCGAAGGGATACACGATTGTGATGGTGGAACAGAATTTCCGCTTTGCCGCACCCTTGGCTGACCGATTCTACGTGGTGGAACATGGCCAAATTGTGGAGGCTTTTGCTTCCTCGGAACTCGATGAAAAAATGCCCGTTCTGCATTCGTTGCTGGGCGTATAAAAACCAACCTTTCAAGGGATTGGACTTAAACCAAAGGAGATGATGATGAAATTAAAACCAATCGCAACCGGACTGGCCGCGCTTTTTGCAGTGGTTGCAGGCTCAGCCCAAGCGCAAATTTCCAACGACACAATCAAGATTGGTGTAATCACCGACATGTCTGGCCTGTACGCCGACATTGACGGGCCTGGTGGTGTAGAAGCCGTAAAAATGGCAATTGCTGATTTTGGCGGTACCTTGAACGGCAAAAAGATTGAGCTGGTGTTTGCCGACCACCAAAACAAAGCGGACATTGCAGCCAGCAAGGCTCGCGAGTGGTTTGACACCGAAGGTGTCGATATGCTGATTTCAGGAACCAACTCCGGTACGGCTTTGGCCATGGCTAAAGTTGCTGAGGAAAAACAAAAACCCAACTTCGTGATTGGTGCGGGCACTGCACGAATTACCAATGAAGAATGCAACCCATACAGCATTCACTATGCCTACGACACTGTGGCTCTTGCCAAGGGCACTGGCTCGGCTGTAACCAAACAGGGGGGCAAAACATGGTACTTCCTTACAGCTGACTACGCCTTTGGCACCTCACTTGAGACCGACACGACTGCGGTGGTGAAAGCCAACGGAGGCACAGTCAAAGGTGCGATTCGTCACCCCCTGTCCGCGTCTGATTTCTCCAGCTTCATGCTGCAGGCACAAGCTTCGGGCGCGCAAATTCTGGGCCTGGCCAATGCTGGCGGAGACACTGTGAACTCCATCAAGGCAGCCAATGAATTCGGTGTGACAGGCAGCATGAAGCTTGCTGGTCTGCTGATGTTTATTAATGACGTACACGCATTGGGCTTGGGCCAAACCAAGGGTATGTACCTGACCGACAGTTGGTATTGGGATCAAAACGATGAGACCCGCAAGTGGTCCAAGCGCTTCTTCGACAAAATGAAGAAAATGCCTAGCAGTTTGCAAGCCGCCGATTATTCAGCAACCCTTCAATATCTCAATGCCGTGAAAGCTGCAGGTACCGACGATGGGGCCAAGGTAATGGAGGCCCTGCGCAAACAGAAAGTGAATGATGTGTATGCCAAAAACGGTTACTACCGCGTCGACGGCAGCATGATTCACGACATGTTCTTGATGCAGGTAAAAGACCCCAAGGAATCCAAAAAGCCCTGGGATTACCTGAAAGTTGTTCAAGCCATTCCGGGTGAGCAGGCTTTCACTACCAAAGCAGAGACCAAGTGCGCGTTGTGGAAGTAACGCAATAAAACCATAACAAGACCAATGCCCCTGGAGTTGAGAAAGCTCCGGGGGCTTTGCTGGACACGTACCCATGGAAATTTTTGGAATTCCCTTGCAGGCCTTTCTGGGGCAACTGCTGCTCGGCCTTGTGAATGGCTCGTTTTACGCCATGTTGTCGCTGGGCCTGGCCGTTATTTTTGGCTTGCTCAATGTGATTAATTTTGCCCATGGTGCGCTGTACATGATGGGTGCGTTTTTCGCCTGGATGGGCATGGCCTATTTCAACCTGAACTATTGGGTGATGCTGTTGCTTGCCCCTTTGTTGGTGGGTGCGTTCGGGATACTGATTGAAAAAACAATGTTGCGCTGGCTTTACAAGCTGGATCACCTCTATGGCCTGCTTCTTACCTTTGGCATCACTTTGATGCTGGAAGGGATATTTCGCTCGATTTATGGTGTTTCCGGTCAACCTTATTCAGTGCCAGAGGCCTTGCAGGGTGCAACCAACCTTGGCTTTATGATTTTGCCCAACTATCGCGCCTGGGTTGTAGTCGCATCGTTGGTGGTTTGTTTTGCCACCTGGATCATGATTGAAAAAACAAAGCTGGGGGCCCTGCTGCGTGCGGGCACCGAGAATCCGCGACTGGTGGAGGCCTTTGGCATCAACGTGCCCTTGATGGTGACGCTTACCTATGGTTTCGGGGTGGCCTTGGCTGCATTTGCCGGCGTACTGGCTGCACCGGTCATTCAGATTTCACCTTTGATGGGTTCGAACCTCATCATCACCGTGTTTGCCGTAGTGGTTATTGGCGGCATGGGTTCCATTCTGGGTTCGATCATCACAGGACTTACCTTGGGTATCGTTGAAGGATTAACCCGTGTGTTTTATCCAGAATTATCAGCCACTGTGGTGTTCATCATCATGGCCATTGTGCTCATGATCCGCCCGGCAGGTTTGTTCGGTCGCGAGAAATAAAGGGGTTGATATGATGAACAAAAATACAATTATCGCCATTGCGGCAATCATTCTCGCCGTGGCTGCACCGTTCTTCATGTACCCGGTGCTGCTGATGAAACTGCTGTGTTTTGCGCTGTTTGCCTGTGCATTCAATCTATTAATCGGTTACACCGGTTTGCTGTCTTTTGGACATGCGGCATTTCTGGGCGGCGCTGGCTATATTGCAGGGTATGTTATCCGAGACCTGGGCTTGCCTTTCGAACTGGGTTTACTGGCAGGCGTGGCCTTTGCAGCATTCCTGGGTTTGGTCATGGGTGCCTTGGCCATACGCCGACAGGGCATTTACTTCACGATGATCACGTTGGCCCTGGCACAAATGCTGTACTTCATCTTTTTACAAGCGCCGTTTACTGGTGGAGAAGATGGTCTTCAGGGCATACCCCGTGGCACCTTGTTGGGTGTTGTCGACCTCAGCGACGACTTGACACTTTACTTCGTGGTGTTGGCAATTTGTATCGCAGGATATGCCTTGATTGTTCGCACAGTGCATTCGCCCTTCGGGCAGGTTCTCAAGGCGATCAAGGAAAATGAACCCCGCGCTATTTCATTGGGCTACGACGTGGACAAATACAAACTTTTGGTGTTTGTTCTGTCAGCCGCATTGTCGGGTTTGGCGGGGGCTACAAAAGCCTCAGTGCTTGGGTTTGAAACATTGACCGACGTGCACTGGACCATGTCTGGCCTGGTGGTACTCATGACCTTGGTGGGCGGCTTGGGCACACTTGCAGGCCCAATTGTGGGCGCTATTGTCATTATTGCACTTGAGAACCGTATTGGTGAGTTTGGCACCTGGATGGCCGTAACCACCGACATTGCCTGGTTCCGCTCACTGGGGGAGCAAGTCACAATTGTGACCGGCTTCATCTTCATTGTGGTGGTGCTGGCCTTCCGACGTGGAATTGTTGGGGAAATTATTGCATGGAACCAACGCAGGTTACTCAAGGCCGGTCAATGAACTAGAAGCGCCCTGCGAAACGAAAACCCGGCCTGGTGCCGGGTTTTTTTATGTCAAACTGATCACACCTAACACGGCTTATTTCGAAGAATATGCAAACCGGCAAGCTGTCTGAAAAATTTCCGATCTTGGCGCACCAAGGCCAAGCCCAAGACATGCCCTGGATGGAGCTTGCGTTACAGCAAGCAAGGCTCGCCGCACAAGCTGGCGAAGTGCCCATTGGCGCAGCGGTGGTGATTGATGGCAAAGCTGTTGCCGACGCCCACAATGCGCCAGTTTTACTGAACGATGCCTGTGCGCACGCGGAGGTTCAAGCCATACGACAAGCCTGCCAAGCGATTGGCAACTACCGCTTGGGCGCACAAGCCACTTTGTACGTCACACTCCAACCTTGCCTTATGTGCATTGGTGCAATTTTGCATGCACGCATAGGCCGAGTGGTAGTGGGGTGCGCACAATCACGCTACAACGGCGACTTAAAACAATCCTTGTCAGTATTCGAGCAAGCGCAAGCCTGGCACCCTTGTGCGTTCGAAACAGGTTGTATGGCGCAAGAAAGCGAAGAATTACTGGGCAGTTTTTTTAAAGCGCGCCGCAAGCAAAGAGAACAAGCTGTTGCCGATTTGGCGAGCCTACTGCACCTTCCCAATGCCAACAAGCAAACCATTGAGGAACTTGCGCAACTTGGATTTAACACCCCACACGACTTTTTGCAGCTTGGACTTGAGCAGGCAAGCCAAGTCTTGGCTGAACGAAGCAATAGATTGAAAGCAGGCCGACACACTCAGCAAGCCGCCATACTGGCCAGTTTGTGCGATTATTTCAATGGTGAACCTGTGCGTTCCTGGAAACAGTATTTGTGAGATCACTTTTGAAACCGGAATTGATTTGAACAGTAAACCGCCCATCGCAACGAGTCAGGCAGTGAATCAGCTAGTCATGTTTTCGCCCAGTGGTGCACTGGTTGATGAAACCTTGCTTGACCGGGCCTGCAACCATTTGACCAATCAACATGGCTTCAATGTGATTGAAATGCCTGAAGCACGCCAGCGCATACAACGCTTTGCAGGCGATGAAGCCACGCGCATGGCCAGTATTGAAAATGCGTTTGCCATGAATACGCCCAGCCTGCTAATGGCCACCCGCGGGGGTTACGGCCTAAGCCGCTTGCTTCCGCTGTTGAATTTTCCGGAACTTGCCGCATTGCTGAATGCGAATGAGCACTTGTTGTGCGGACACAGCGACATTACCAGCCTGCAATTGGCATTGCTGAACGCGGGGGCACAACCTGCCACATTGTTGCACGGGCCCATGGCTTGTTTCGATTTTGGGGCAGAGCGGGGTGCAGACCCACTCACCCTCGAACACTTTTTGCGTGCCGTAGAAAAACAGGCAGTAAATATTGAATGGCCTGTTGAATGTTTCGGACTGGACACACAAAAACAAACCATTGCAATTGAAGGCCCGGTGTGGGGTGGCAACCTCACCTTGCTGTGCAGCCTTTTGGGAACGCCTTGGTTGCCCAGTGTACCTGGCGGTATTTTGGTACTTGAAGATGTGAACGAGCCCGCCTACAAAATTGAGCGCATGCTGCTGCAATTGCTACAGGCTGGTGTGTTGGCCCAGCAAAAGGCCGTTGTGTTGGGTAATTTTTGTGAACCCAAACCTGGTGCTCATGACAATGGTTACAGCCTGCGCAGCGCCGCTGAATTTGTTCAAGGTCAACTTGGCTGCCAACAAAAGCATGTACCCGTTCTGCTGAATTTTCCGTTTGGTCATTGCACCCCCAAGGCATGTTGGTTTCAGGGCGGGCAGGGCACCTTGACGCTAGGCTGCGAACCTGCCGGCTCCCATGCGCGTTTGGTTCAAACCCTTCGCTAGTAGCAACTCTCCGAGTCCGCATTCAGCCCACCCCAAGCCTGGGCATGTATAATGCCCCCTTCGTTAAAAATCACTGAATTTTCCAATACTTATGCTCACCGCAGCCAATATCACCATGCAGTTCGGCGCCAAGCCGCTTTTTGAAAACATCAACGCGAAATTCGGCGATGGCAACCGCTATGGCTTAATTGGTGCAAACGGTTGCGGTAAATCAACGTTCATGAAAATTCTGGGGGGCGACCTGGAACCCAGCAGCGGCACAGTGGTTATTGAGCCCAATGTGCGCCTTGGCAAACTAAGTCAGGATCAATTTGCATTTGAAGATTACCGTGTGCTCGATGTGGTCATGATGGGTCACAGGGAAATGTGGGCGGCGATGACCGAACGAGATGCTTTGTATGCCAACCCCGAAGCCACCGACGACGACTACATGCGTGCCGCTGACCTTGAGGCGGTGTACGCTGAGTTTGGTGGCTATGAAGCCGAGGCCCGTGCTGGCGAGCTGTTGTTGGGTGCTGGCATTCCGCTTGAAAGTCACAATGGTCCCATGAGTGAAATCGCCCCCGGCTGGAAACTGCGAGTGTTGCTTGCACAGGCCCTGTTCTCCAAACCCGATGTTCTGCTACTGGATGAGCCGACCAACAACCTCGACATCAATACCATTGCTTGGCTTGAAAACGTACTGAACCAGTACGAGAGCACCATGATCATCATCAGCCACGACCGCCACTTCCTGAACGAAGTGTGTACCCACATGGCTGACCTGGATTACGGCACATTGCAAGTGGTTCCCGGCAACTATGACGATTACATGCTGGCAGCGGCACAAGCACGCGAACGCGCGCAAGCATCCAATGCCCGTGCCAAAGAACGCATTTCAGATTTGCAAGACTTCGTTCGTCGTTTTGCAGCCAACAAATCGAAGGCACGTCAGGCCACATCGCGTCAAAAGCAGATTGAAAAAATCAAACAAGACACAGTCATCCTGAAACCCTCTTCACGCCAGAATCCGTTCATTCGTTTTGAACAGAAAAAGAAAATGCACCGCTTGGCCGTAGAGCTGGACAACATCAGCTTGGCATACGGTGAAAACAAGGTGATTCGCGACTTTTCAATCATGGTGGAGGCTGGCGACAAAGTGGGTATTGTGGGTGCCAACGGCATGGGCAAAACCACGTTGCTCAAGCTTCTGGCCAGGGCTTTGGAACCCACGTATGGTGATGTGAAGTGGTCGGAAAATGCGGACTTGGGTTACATGGCTCAGGACGTCAGCGACGAATTCAATGTGCCTTTGAATTTGCGTGAATGGACTGAGCGCTTCGCACAAGAGGGCGACGACGACCAAGCCATTCGCGGTATTTTGGGGCGCTTGCTGTTCTCCAACGATGAAATATCCAAGCAAGTGAAGGTATGTTCCGGTGGCGAGAAAAACCGCCTTGTGTTCGGTCGCTTAATGTTGGGCCGTCACAATGTGCTGCTGCTGGATGAACCCACCAACCACCTGGACATGGAATCAATTGAATCACTGCAATACGCACTCGAGAAATACGAGGGCACGGTGTTTGTGGTGTCACATGACCGCCAGTTTGTTTCTGGCATTGCCACTCGAATTTTCGAAATGCGTGAAGATGGCATCACCGATTATCGCGGCACCTACGAGGAATACCGCGAGAGTTTGGGCTTGGCTTAAAGCAAAACCACTTTACCCAACTGGCTTTACTTTCGCAGCAACCCGTTTGGCTTTTGCACGCGCTTCATCCACATTTGGATCGCGTGCAAGGGCCACACCCATACGTCTCTTCACAAACGACTCTGGTTTGCCAAATAAACGCACATCCGTGCCGGGTTCAGCCAATGCATCAGCTACGCCTTCAAATGCAATACCAACCTTGTCTACACCCCCATAAATAACGGCACTGGCACCTGGTGTTTTCAGGCTGGTGTCCACAGGCAAACCCAGAATTGCGCGTGCATGCAATTCAAACTCGTTTTGCCACTGCGTAATCATGGTGACCATACCCGTGTCGTGAGGGCGTGGGCTTACTTCAGAAAACCAAACCTGGTCACCTTTCACAAACATTTCCACACCGAACAAGCCCGTGCCACCCAGCGCAGTGGTGACAAGATCCGCCATTTTACGGGCCTCGTCCAAGGCTTTTACGCTCATGGCTTGAGGCTGCCAGCTCTCAACATAATCACCACTTACCTGTACATGACCCACGGGCTCGCAATAGCTGGTTTCAATTGCACCGCTTTTAGGGTTGCGGCTGCGCACAGTCAGCAAGGTTATTTCGTATTCGAATTCGATCAGTGATTCAGCAATTACACGCCCCGAATTGACACGCCCGGCGCTGCCCGCGTAATCCCATGCAGCTTCCAGCTCACTGGCATCATCAACCTTGGATTGCCCTTTGCCAGACGATGACATCACAGGCTTGATGATGCAGGGATAGCCCACCGGCTTTTTGCTGTCTATGCCTTTTTCTACCGCCCGCTTCAGGGTTTCAAAATCATCGGCAAAGGCATAATGCGAGCAACTTAAATTCAACTCCTCAGCAGCCAAGCGGCGAATTCCTTCGCGGTTCATTGTTAGCCACGCCGCATTGGCTGTGGGCACCACACGCACCACGCCTTCAGCCTCAAGCTCTTTAAGGGCCGGTGTGGCAATCGCTTCAATTTCAGGCACAACAATGTGAGGGCGCTCCTGTGCAATCAAGGCTTTTAATGCGTTTGCATTGGTCATATCAATCACATGGAAGCGGTGTGCAACCTGGTGCCCTGGTGCATTGGGGTAGCGGTCAACTGCAATGACCTCTACACCCAGGCGCTGAAAGGCGATGATCACTTCTTTGCCCAGCTCACCACTGCCCAGCAACATCACTTTGACGGCGTTTGCAGCCAAAGGTGTACCGATTTGCGTTGGAAATTGAATCGCTGTTGTCATGCTCAAACTCGCTTGATTAAATCACTGTTTAATTGATGGATTCGGGGGTGTCGTGGTGGTGTGCATGCGATGCTTCATCAAAAAACACCACCAACAACACCAGCAGCACCGGGCCAATAATCAGGCCCACAATACCCATGGTAATTACGCCACCAAACACACCGAACAACACGGCCAAAAAAGGCAAGTGGGTTCCACCCTGTATCAACAAAGGTCTCACCAGGTAATCGGCAATCAACACCACCAACATGCCCACGGTAATCAACACAATTGCTTCTGCACCGTGGCCACTTAAAAAAAGGATCATACCCAAAATAGCGAGCAAGCCCGGCGCAGCCATGGGGATAAAGGCGATCAATGCCGTGATGGTCCCCAGCAAAACCGGTGCGTAAACGCCGCAGGCAGCAAACAGCACAGAGAGGATGACCGCCTCTGCAAAGCTGACAATCACTAGTCCGTTGACCGCTGCACGAAGGGCAGGGGGCATGTGTGAAACATAGGGCTTCCAGCGTTGGCCCAGCCAGTCAGTTCCAATTCGGTTCATTCGTATGCTGATGCTTGAGCCATCGCGATAAAAAAAGAACAACACCCACAACGCGAAAAACAAGGTGGCAACCCGGCCCAGCAATTCAAGCAGAATGGCCGATGCTGTACCTTGAACATCGCCCAAACGTTGGGTCAGGGTTTCACGCAGCAGTCCTGAAATTTGTTTGGGCACACTCAAATATTCTTGCCAGCTGGCCACAAGCATTTCGCCAAGCACGGGAATTTGAGGCAACCAGTCGGGTACTGCAACACCGGAGTCATCGGCCTGTCGCAAGAAGGTAGTAATTTCAAGAATGTCTTGAACCATGAACACGATCAAGCCGATCATCGGCCCAACCAACAAGAATGCAACAACCAGGGTGGTCAGAAATGCAGCGCCATTCGGCTTTCCGGGAAAGCGCCCGCGAATGCGGCAGTGCAGTGGCCAAAACGCGGTCGCAATAATTCCTGCCCACAAAATTGCCAACAGGAATGGCGACAATACAATGGCAGCGCCCACCAGAATCAACACTGTAAAAAGCGTGCTGATCAGTGACTTCGGTTGTCTCAGGTGTTCTGCCATGTCAGCCAGTCGTGCGGATTACGCGTTATTTGAATGCTTGTTTGTGGTTCAATCATTGTAGCAATGCCTGAATTGCAAATTGACTGTTATTTCACTTTCACGAGAACACACATGAAATTATCCAACACCTTGCGAATCGCTTTGTTCAGTACCTCGGTCGGTTTGCTGGCACCATCTGTTGCATTCGCCGACCTGTGCGAGAAAACCCCCGCCGTGAACCTTAGCGCGATCAGCAGTGAAGAGGTGGACAACGACATGGTGCGCTTGAATTGGCAGGTGCAGATTCAAGCCGGCACGGCCAACGAGGCCATGAATGCCATTAACACCGTGCTGGAAAAATCAATCAACAATTTGTCAAAAAACAAAGACATCAGCAAACTGAAAAACAACATTCAAACTTATCCGCAGTACGGCAAGAACAATGTGATTCAATCCTGGCAAGGCGTGGGCTCACTCACCTTTGAAATGCCGGTGCAAGCATTGAAAACCCAGAAAAACCTGAATGTTGCCGAAGGGCTCACCTTGAGCAACTTGGAATACTTTCCCAGCGAAAACCGCATCGAGCAAAGCCGAGAAAAATTGCTGCAAAGTGCCATGAAAGAGTTTCAAAACAAGGCAAACATTGCTGCGAAAGGGTTTGGAAAAACCGGCTATACCTTGGGTGAAGTGTCAATTAACGACGAGAACCAAGGCCCGCCTTCTTATCCCCGAATGTACGCCGCATCGGCGGACATGATGAGCAAAGGCATGGAAGTAGCGCCAGCGGCCGGTTCAAGCAAGGTGAGTGTTTCAGTTAATGGGCGCGTTTGCCTGAAGCCGTGAAAGGAATAACACGGGCCAGATTGGCAGCTGGACCGGATTGATCGTTTGAGGCGTCCGCGGCTTTTTCAATGTCGCCAGCGTAGTTCTGATCGATCAAACGCAAACCATTTTGCCTCAAAGGGGCAGGGCTCAGTTCCTGTTCCAGTTTTTGCACCTGCTCACGCAGTTTGCCAAACGACTCCCACATCAGCTTCGACGATTCCATGGCCGACTGCAATGGGCTTTTCGAGCGCTGGCGGATCATACGAATCTTGAACAGCGTTTGCTCTAGCGCCAAGCGGTGTTCAGGGTCAACGCTGGCTACATAACCTTCGAGTACCGCCTCGCGGCGCTGCTCGAAGGCCACAGGGTCCACCTGGTACAGGTCGGCCCATTCCTTGAAATCAAAGTGCGTCATGGCTGCTCCTTGCTTTGCTCAATGAGCTTGGCTTTGTTGCTGTCTTGATCGTCGGTTCCCATCAAAAACGCATGCACTGCTTTTTGCAGAGTCCTTAACCGGGCAGTTTTTAGGTTAAGCTCACGTCTAAGAGCTTCGTTCTCTTCCATGAGTCTGTCAACCAGTGCGAGAGTTTCAAATTTCTTTCCCAAACTTTCTACCCGGTTTACTTCAACGCTTGAATGATGGCCCATGATGACTAGTAATGTTGCTATTAACCTTTGTACTGCCAAACACAGCAATCGGTTTTAGTAATACTCTTCAGTAACAACAATCGAATGACAACAACAATGGTGTTTATGAAAAGCGCTTGGACTTTTTCTTTTTTTCTGGGTTTGTTTGCATGGGCTTATATACCCACAGCCTTCGCCCAGGAAACAAGTTCAAATTTAACCCGTTGTGAAAACAGCTTTGGCAAAGAACCTGTGGGTACTACCGTTGAAATTTGCCGGCTGGAATTGACTGGGCCAGTTACCCAGGCCAAACGCGTCAAAATTCTTGAAACACTGGGTAAGGCTTACCTGGCGCAAAATGAAGCCGACTTGGCCATTTCAACCTGGAATGAAGCCAGCCAATACAGCCCTCTAAGCCGGGAAGACCAGGTGGCAGCTGAAGCATGGACGCGTTTGCAGGTGCTGATTGGTCAAACCTATGCACAAGCCGATCAAACAGAACGTGCCGAAGCCCACTTTCAGAAAACCCTAAGTACGGTTGAACAATCAATTGGTCGTTATTCTTTGCCGGCCGGCATGGTTCAAGACGCCCTGGGTACTTACTATGCCCTGCAAAGCAAAGCGGCTGAATCTGAAGCAGCATTCAAACGCTCGCGTATTGTGTATGAAATTCGCTTGGGAAAAACCAATGCCCGAACGCTCGAAACCCGCATGAACCATGCCGTGGGTTTACTGGACATGGAGAAAGAGCAGGAGGCGCTGGAAAGTTTCCAGGTGCTTGCAGAAATTATCAATGCCACGCCCAATTACAAAAACGAACCCATTCGTGCTGAAATACTGACGTTTCTAGGCACGCTGCAAATGCGCGGCGATCAATTGCAAGAAGCCGCCAAGAATTACCAAACCGCATTTGAAGTACGGCAAGCCGCGTTTGGCCCCAACGACATCAGAACCAGCCAATCTTTGAATAACCTGGGGGTTGTGCTTTACAGGGCAGGGGACTTAAAGCGAGCGGAAGTGGCACTCAGCCGCGCCTACATTATTCGGGCGGATGCCTTGGGCAACGAAGACCCTTTGACACTCAGCACTCAAAAGAACTTGCAGGCCGTGATCGCCGCCCAAAATGCGGCGAAAACAGGCCTTTCAGGAAGTGCCAAGCGTAATTAATTAAACCTTGCTGTCGCGCACCAGCTTGCGATTGGCCTTGAATGATTTGAACTCATACACTGCAACCAGCAAAATTGCGGAGAACACACAGCCCATGGCTGCCAAAATACTTGGGCTTGCTACTTCATAGTTGATGTAATCCACCAAACCATGAACCAACATGGCTGAAGCGATTAACAACAACACCAATACACCGGGGTAAGAACGAAGAGCTTTCATACGACACCTCTCAAAATTTACTGCATCAATTGCTGACCAATGAGTCAACAACTGAACTTTACCATTGAGCGATGTCACAGATTGGAGCGCCACTTCTAACGTTGTATTTAACCAAACCGGTGCATTTTAAACTGTGTTTTTCTTTTTAAAACAATGTAGTAGAAACAAACAGGCCAGCAAACCAAGTAAATTCAAAGCGCCACCACCCCCGCCGCCACTAGAACTGCCTGCGGCAGAACCACTGCCTGAATCGCCTACCACCGCATCACCCACAGCCGAGGAGGGCGCACCTACACCCGTAGAGGCACCATTGATCAATGGTGAAAGCAGACTGGCCAACAAAGTAGGGGACGTAGCCCCCTGATTGGCCACAATAACCGAGGCAATTGCCGTTCGGCCATTGGCAGCTTGTGCACGAAGATCAAACCCTGTTACCCCCGAAGGCGCTGTTACATCCACTTCCAAGCCGCTTACCGACAAAATCGGGTTGGGCGCGTCGGCCGACGATTTCAACACATTGATCACATCAAAACTGACTGCGTTTACCTCCTGTCCGGAAGAGTTCAAGGTGCCGCTGGCAAAGAATGTACGCGTTTGTCCCGGTGGAATGACATTGCCAGTGTTGGAGAACAAATTGGTAAGTCCAGCAGCCGCCTGTGAATTGATCAAATTGGCCACATCCAGCATGCCAGCACCACACAGAGCCCGTGTGCAATTGCATTCAACACCCACTGTGTCAGCGGTGCAAGTGGGGCTACCGCCCTGCGAAAGAAAGGGGCGCGCAGAGGTTTTCAGCAAATTCTCCACAGTGGCCACCGACGCAGACGGATCCAAAGACCAATACAGCGAGGCTGCACCAGCCACCATGGGAGCGGAGAAACTGGTACCGATTTTGGTGTTGTACGTATTGGTTAACGGACCTGAAAACCCGGTATTACTGGCACTCCAAATAGGAAACGCTGCATCGCCACCAGGCGCTGAAAGCTGAATAGTGGGCCCAAAATTACTGTAATTTGCCTTCAACCCTTCCTGATCTATTGCGGCTACACCAAAAGCGCCGGGGCAATTGGCTGGTGAATCTACTGTGCTGCCGTCGTTGCCTGCGGCAACCACCACCAATGAGCCAGCCTGGCGCGCGGCGGCAATAGCCGCGCCTTCGATGGACGCCACACAGGCGCCTTCCGCACCCAAACTCAAGTTAATCACTCGGGCAGGGAAGGGGTTATTGGGCGCCCCAGGTACACTCAAGCCAGCAGCCCAGCGAATACCATCTGCAAGGTCACTTGAAAACCCGCCACATTTGCCCAACACGCGAACAGGCAATACCACCGCGTTCCAGTTCACCGAAAACACCCCTTCGCTTGGTACCGGGTTACCGGCAAGCAGGGCGGATACAAAGGTGCCGTGCCAGCTCGACTGACTGACACCGCCACACACCGGGTCTGCCAGAAGGTCGGCTGGCCCAACACCGTCACCAGGGTCAGTCGGGTCTGAATCCCGATCAGAACCTGCGGAACCTTGGCCGTCAGCACCAATAAATGAATCAGCCACAAAATCGTATCCGGACAGCAAATGGCCTTGAAGCATTGGGTGGCTCGGCAAAACACCCGTATCCAGCACAGCAACCACTGTAGGTGCAGTACCGTGAAAGTTGGTCCACATGGCACCTGTATTGATTGAAGCAGGCTGTGTGCTCAAATCTTGATGAAACCAGGACCGACTTCGTCGGGACAAATCAAGCGCGTTTAACAAACCGATCAAAGGCGATTGCGCACGAAGCTTGATACGACGGTCTGGCTCAACAGACTCGATCATCGGATCGGACAGCAAACGAAGGCGGGCTTGTTCGGCGCCACTGCCATTTGGCGTTGTAATTACCGCGCCATGTTCACCAAATGGCCTGACAAGTTGAAAGGTACGTTTGTGAACGATCGAAAGTTCAGCGAGCCTTGCACGCAGATCGGCTTTTCGAGACTCAAGCGAAGATGGATTAACACTGGTTTGATTGCGACCGGGACTTTCTTTGAACTGAATTACCCAACGATCAGCCGACCATGAAACGGTCGAGAAGATGACAAGCAGAATAAACAAACTGCTTTGAATAGCGAAACGCAACTGCATGGGTAGACCCTGATTGTGGTTATCACTAAATGATACCGGGGAGAAGGGCTTGCGGATTCAGAACAGGAAACAGGAGAATGGAAGGCTTTGCCGTCTGATCTACTAAATTTGTAAAGAAGCATACCCCCGTAACTCAATGATAAATATACACTTGCGGAAAATAACTTGACACTAATATAGTTTGTCTTTGAGACTAAAATTGTAAAGTAAATAAACAATCGATTAAAAGTGTAAAGTAAGTCGAGCCAATTTTATTGGGGTGTCCTATGGGGTCAGATACTGCTCGCCACATCAAAGGTCTGAGTGACACCATTTGGGCTGACTTCTCCTGTTGGTCGGGCTTTGACGAGGCTTCCCTCGATCAGGAAAAATTAACAAAGTACCTCGCCAGAAAAGAGGCCATCAAAGCTTATTTGTCGGGAATACCGGTTTCAGTGATTCGAAAGGAATTCGGAATCTCTGACTCCCACATTTACCGACTGATCACAGAAAGGTGCCTTCGTGACCACCCAGACGGCCAAATTTACGGGTGGAGAGCTCTAATCCCACGAATCCGAATTGTTCAATTCAAAAGGCGTTCTCCTATCAAAATTGATCGGTGGGGATACGGTGCAGTCGGTGCATTGCAAACATTACTCGATACGCATCCCGATGTTCGAGAATCTCTGGACAAGAAGATTCTTAAAGTACCGAATACACGCCACAAGCTCGGTATGTTGGCAACCTCTAAACGATCAATTTGGCTTTGGTTTCTTCAGAAGCTAAGGGAAAAAGGCATCGAAATAAGAGGGGAATGGCCTTTTTCTACTAAAACGAACGGGTACCACTCCATTATTAAGTACATCGACAAAGTTTTGGAGGCAAATCCAGCCAAAGCGATAATGATTCATGGTGGAACAGAACTCAAAAGAAAAATGCAGGCAGGCGATGGTGTTGATCGACCGGTGCTTGAGCCTTTTCAGCGTGTAGAAATGGATGCGCACAAAATCGATGGGCGTTTTACCGTAGCAATTCCTTTACTTGGTGGTGGCTACCAAAACGTCTTGATCCACAGAATCTGGGTGATCGTGATCATTGAGGTGGTGACTCGATTGGTTCTCGGATATCACATGAGTCTTCGAAAAGAGATTTCCAAAGAAGACGTGCTTCGGGTTATCAAGAGGTCCCTTTCGCCCTGGGCGAAAAAAAAGCCACACCACACCGACAAGGACTTTTATATCGATGGCGCAGGGTTTCCCAGTGTTTTAGGTGAGCAATTTGTGGGTATGTGTTGGGACGAAACCTCAATTGATGGTGCGCTAGCCGAAAAAGCAAAGGTGGTTACTGAGGCACTAAAGAATTCGGTTGGGTCGATTCTTCTGACTCCCGAGAATTCGTATGCGATAAGACGAACAAAAGATGACCGACCATTCATTGAAAGCTTCTTCAACAAACTGGGAGTATTAGGATTTCAGAAAATTTCCAACACCACGGGCAATTACCCTGGAGCAACGAAAGGCAGAGACCCAATCGGAGTGGCGGTAGCCTCAGAGTTCCAGTATGAATATGCGGAGGAGCTTCTGGATATCATCATTGCTAACTACAACGCGAGAATCCACTCAAGACTTAGTGGTCGATCACCACTTCAGTACCTGCAATATCTGGTGCTTAGCAAGACATTCCAGCCCAGAGTGATTGATCCACAACACCTTGACACTTTTTTCAGTTACAGAAAGCTGTGCATGGTTAAAGGTGGTCTGGACGCCGGAAAGAGGCCATACGTCAATTTCGAGAATGGTATTTACACCAGTCCAATATTGGGTCAAAGACTAGATTTGGCTGGGAAAAAAATCTGGATCACAGCCGATTCTGATTCAGACTCCAGGGTCATCAAGGCATCTTCACTGACTGGTGAACATATCGACAATTTACGCGTATCACCTCCATGGAATCGCGTTCCTCACAACTTTGAGACCCGAAGACTAATCTGCGGATTAATTCGTCAAGGCAAATTCTCTCTGCAGAATCAACAAGATGCGGTGGAATCCTACATTGCCGAGGTGGAAGCATCAGGAGGTAAGTTTCCTCCTCATCCAGCCTATCTAACAGCTCGAAATTTTCTGGTTCAATCCAACGACACTATCCATCAGGTCCCTGACAACGAAACCATACAGTCTGATATGGCTTCAAATGAAACCAATAAAAGCATGGAAAGCCGGATTACTGACAACACTGAAGATAGAGCCAAGTCACGCTCTACAACCAAAAACAATACTGCTAGCAGGAATAAGCAGAATATCGCACCCCACACCTCCGACGCTACAGCGCATACCCAAAATTCCGCATCACTTCCACCACGACGAAAAGCCGAAAATAAATAGAGACGACGATGACTGAGATTTCACGTGATCATCCGGTTTGCACACAAGAATATGCAATTTATACCCCGCCTATTCATGAAATGTGCGAAACAATCACCAGATGGATTGAGCAGCGTCAGACTGGTGGCTACATTTATGGACCTTCTCGATTCGGAAAATCGAAAGGCATAAAATCCTTCTTGGCTAAGATACTCAATGAAAAGTTCGATACTGAATTCCCTTTGATGATTTGGTCACATCCAACCAATAGCAAATCCGAGAGAGAATTCTGGAATCTTCTTCTAATGGCCTCAAGATTTGAGTTCAAAAATCCAATCAAACCAAAAGCAAAAATGGAGGCAAAATTCCTATTCAAACAACATCTAATTACACTGGCCAATAGAGTTAAATACAACTACATTGTAATTTTGATTGATGAGGCTCAATTGGTTTTACTAAATGAATGGCATTGGCTATTGGGCTTACAAAATTAGCTCGATCTAGAAGGGTATAGGTTAAGTATCATTTCAGTAGGCTCACATCAAATTTCATTCCAACCCAATTTTTTTGCAAGAACGGGTGATGCACATATCGTAACAAGATTTCTAATGCACCATGCTCGATTTCACGGAATTAGATCATTAAATGAACTGGAATACATTCTAGAAGGATACGATGAGGATTCCGAGTGGCCAGAAAATAGCGGCGTAAGTTATACAAAGTATTTTTTATCAGACGCTTTTGATGATGGCTTTCGTTTAACAAGCTTGACATTCTTAATTTGGAATGAACTGATTGAAAAGTACAATTTAGCATTCAAATCGTTTAAACCAAAATCGGATCAAATTGAAATTCCCATGAATCAAATCGCAAATTTAATTGAGAGAATATTAAAAGATATGGGCAACAAGTCATTTGATCATCTGGAGTCGAACCTGAATTCACAATATATTTCAAATATACTTGTTCAACAAAACCTTACGTCACAGATATGGACAACTTCCACAGGTTGATTGAGATAAATTCTCATAAAGAACAACAATATAAATATCAACTCTTCAACTGAAGATCAGAGCTGTACGATACTAATGACAATACCTATTTTTTGTTGGCGAAATTTGCATTACTAAATAAATTAAAAATTGAACAAATCAATGAATTTTTTAACCAATACTTTTTTATTGATATTTATAAACTGAATTTATCTGAGCATCGTTCTTTAAAGTACTTTTTCTCAATCTGTAGTAATAAGGCTTATATACAAAATACTGTAATCACAAAAAACTATGACCATTTGAATATTCTTGGAATTCCTTTAATCCACGACTACTACGTGAATACGTGTCATCAAGAAAAAATTATTCGTTATTGTCCAGAATGTATTAAAAGTTACAAACTGCCAGAACATGCGTCCTTGAAGTACTTAGATCGTCGCTCCTGAATATTTCTGCAGA